>JAOZJV010000023.1 GCA_029935695.1 Candidatus Krumholzibacteriia bacterium
TGCGCACGTTATTGTCGGTGCCCCACATGACGTAATCCAGATCCTGGACAAGGTCAGAGGTGCCATCCCAGGAATAGAGAATGATGCTCTCGGCAATGTCCGACAGAGCCGGAACATTAAAACCACCATGGGGCCCGGCGGCGATGGATCCGGGGAATACTTCCACCATTTCGGGCACGGTGTCAGGAAGAACAGAGTCTTCAAAGAGCTCAAAATCGGGCAAACGACCGTAGGCTGACTGGTATTCAGTGCTGCCATTGATGGAAATCGCCAGGGAGTCACCTGCTGCAAGCACATACCCATCGGGGAAGCGGGCGTGAAAATCGCCGCCGTTGCCACCGCCAGGATTGCTGGCTGCAGGGTCGCCGAGGGGAAGATTATAATAAAATGCGGAGGGGAAAGTGGTGGCGTCGGTGATGTACACCTGGCCCATGTCCACATCGCTGGCAGTGGGGTTAACCACCTGGATGTAGGGGCTGCCAAAGGTGCTGTATGGGGTTCGGGTCTTGACCACGATCTCACTGAGGATCAAATGGTCTGCCACATCGGCCACGGCCACAGGGGCCACACCGATCAGAACCGCCAACGTCAGCATCCAGCCCAGCGCCCGGGTGGCGCCCTTGGGATAACCGGTCATTGAAAGAGCTCCCTTCAAGGGGACAATAATTCATGAAGTTGAACTTCAGGGTAGCAAAACACAATAGCCAAAGGGGGCGCCGGGTTCAAGAAGGATTGTTGGAAGTATTGTTGGAAGAAAAAGAGGTCTTAAAATCAAAATTATTAACTGGTTCTGAATGTTGCATTTCCCGTTATTCAGGCTTGTTTTCGTCGGCATTCAGAAAAATCTGCTGCAATTCTTCGGCGGTGGCTGCTCCACGCAAATCATTCAGAAACACACTGCTTTTAACCAGCCGGGCCAGCCGGGCCAGCACCCACAGCATGAGGCGCGGATCATCCTGGGGACCCACCAGCAGGATAACGATATCCACCGGGCGGTTATCCTCGGCCGGGATATCCAGAGGCTGGGCCAAAGTAGCCAGGGCAACCTTCACACTGTTGACCCCAATGTGGCGGGCATGAGGAATGACCAGACCACCACCGATGGCCGTGCTGCCCTCGCGTTCCCGGCGCATCACTTCGGCCGTCAGGCTAGCACCGTCGGTCACCGCTCCAATGCTTTCCAGCTCGGAGACCAGACGGCTCACGGCCTCGTCCACACTTGTGCACTTGATATGCGGCAGGAACCCGTTATTTGTTGTATAGTCAAGCAACCTCATGCCCGTATGGTAATGGTCGCCGCCTTCAGTGTCCAGAAAGTGTAACCAAAGAGAGTTCCATGCCCAGCCGTCCGTTTCAGAAGCTGACCCGCAAACCTCGTCTTCAGGCCCGTCTCTTGGGGCTTAAACGTACTTTTTCACGTCCCCTGAAACCTTCCCGCATCGATATTCAACGCGGCGGACCCTCCAATTTAATTTTGCTGGGCATCGATACTTTGCGCGCCGACCATCTCGGTTTCCATGGTTATGAAGGTGGCCCCACCAGTCCACATCTTGACCGGCTGGCAGCTGGCGGCACCATTTTTGGCGATGTGATGGCCCCCGCGCCCTGGACTCTTCCTTCATTCACCAGCGCCCTGACCGGAGTGATGCCCGGGCTGCACGGCGGCTTTTTATCCGGCGATGTGCGGAACATGGACCAGCAACCGCCCAATCGTCTGAATGATGGCATCGTGACTTTGGCTGCCCATTTGAAAAAGCAGGGTTACCGCACCGCCGCCTTCTACTCCAACCAGTTTTTTGCCTTCGGGTTGGCTGAAAGTTTTGATCATCACGAGTATTTCAACCTGCCGGCTGCTGATTTATCGGCCATTGCCCAGGATTGGATCCGGCAGCACGCTGATCAGCCATTTTTCTGTTTCATTCTCTTTAATGATCCCCATGAGCCGACGACTCCTGATCTGGAGGATTTGTCCCATTTCAGCCCGGCCTCAGGTGATGTCGATCATCTGGAATCTTTTGCCCGCTGGGGTAAAGAACCGGATGAGCATTTGGGATATTTGCAGGACCAGAACTCTCCTGCTGCCCAGAAAGCTCTCCAAACCAAACTGGCCATTTACAATGCCAGCATCCGCAGTGTGGATCGGGTCATTGGCGAATTCCAAAACCAACTGGAAAGCTGGCAACTGGCCGACTCAACCCTTGTCTCCATGTTTGCCGACCACGGGGAAGAGTTTCTGGACCATGTGGAATTTGCCTGCCAGTGGAATCATGATCCGCGCAAAATCCGGGGCATCGGTCACGGGCACAGCCAATTTCAGGAACTGCTGCATGTGCCCTGGGTGGCCTGGGGCCCCGGCGTTCCTGCAGGCGAGCGCCGCCTTGAGCCGGTTTCCCTTTGCGATCTGACTCCCACTCTTTTGGATTGGATGGGTCTTCCGCCCCTGGTTCAACCGGCATTGCGGTCCCGTCTGGAAGCCCTTTCTCCGGAATTGCAGGGCTGGGTTCAAGGCCAGTCACTGGCTGCACCTGCTGACAAGACTTCTGAAAAAACAGACCGCACCATCCTTGCCGAAGCCATCGCCTTCGGGCCGGATCTGGTTGTTGTCAGGCAAGGATCCTGGAAGATGGTTGCCCAGCGTAATGGGCATGTTCTGGCTCTTTTCGATTTGCTCAATTGCCCGGAAGAATCCATCGATGTGCAGAGTGCCAACGATGAAGTGGTCGAAAGACTCAAAACAATACTGGAGCTGTGGGTGGAATCGGGAACCGGGGCCACCGGAAAAGGAGCTTCAGGGGATGATTGGGATGATATGAATGATACAGTGAGGCAACGGTTGAAGGATCTGGGTTATTCAGACTGACGCCTGTTTTAACATCAAAAACGGTTCCCCCCGGGGGGAACCGTTTTTGAGTATTTGACGGGTATGAGACCAACCGCCACCTAGTTTGCCAACTCCGCCACCTTCACCGCCAATTGATGGAAGGCTTCCTGGGTGGCTGTGCCGTCAATCTCCACAGCAGGCTTGCCCTCATCCCCACCCTTGCGGATGGCCGGATCGATGGGAATTTCCGCCAGCAATGGCAGGTTGTACTGCTTGGCCACTTCGGCCCCGCCACCACGGCCGAAGATGTCATACTTCTTGCCATTATCGGGGCACTCGAAGTAGCTCATGTTCTCCACGATACCCAGCACGGGCACCTCAACCTTGACGAACATGGTGATGCCGCGGCGCACATCAGCCAGAGCCACTTCCTGGGGAGTGGTGACCATGACCACACCACTGAGGGGCACGGTTTGCACCAGAGTCAGCTGGGCATCGCCGGTTCCGGGCGGCATGTCGATAATAAGGAAATCAAGGCCATCCCAGAGCACATCCTGCAGAAACTGCTTGATGGCGGACATGACCAGAGGACCACGCCAGATCACAGCCTGATCCGGGGGCATCAGCATACCCATGCTCATGACCTGCAGGCCGTGGCTTTTGATGGGATGAATTTTACGGTCAGCAGTGGCCTGGGGAGCTTCGGAAATATTCAGCATGGTGGGCACGCTGGGTCCGTAGACATCCGCATCCATCAGGCCGACGTTGTGACCCTTGTCCCGCAAGGCCAGAGCCAGGTTCACCGCCACAGATGATTTACCCACGCCGCCCTTGGCGCTGGCCACGGCAATGATCTTTTTCACTCCGGGCAAACTGGCGCGGTCGGCGAAAGGGTCAGTGGAATGTCCATGGGGACCAGCAGGAGCTTTCTTCCCGCTGCGATCATCAATTTCCACCTTCACCGAAAGCACACCCGAAAGGCTGCTCAGTTTTTCAGCCACGTCCTCGCGAACCTGGTTGATGGTTTCTTCTTTTTCGCTGGTGCGCACCACGGTGACAAAAACTTCGCCCCCGGTGACCTTCACCTCACCGATTAAATCGATGGAAACCACGCTGACCTTGGTGCCGGGCACCATGACCTGCTTGAGAGCCTCCACCACGGTGGCTGTATTGAGATTGGAACTCACTATCACTGCCTCCTTGGCCCCAAAGGGACCTTGTCGCTGCTAAAAAGCAGGTTCATCATCACTTATTCTATATCAACAGATTTTCAGTTTCTCGAGCACTTTTTCCAGGATGTAGGCATGGTCAAAGGCCAAATCAGGCAATCGGCTGACGGGGAACCAGGCTGCAGAAGCTGCATCGTCCCCACCTTTTACTTCTGGCTGCTTCCCGATGACCACCGCCACATACACCACCGAAACCGTGTGGCCCCGCGGATCCCTTTCCGGACCTCCAAAGGCCCGGAACTGCCGGAAAGGCACACCCTGCAAGCCGGTTTCTTCCTGAATTTCCCGGATGATGGCATGGTCGATGTCTTCACCATAATCCACAAAACCCCCAGGCAGGGCGTGACGACCCTTGAATGGATCGCGACCCCGTTCAATCAACAGGACACTGCAGGAGTCTTGACCCTGTTGATGGTTCTGCCGGTGCAGCACAACGCCGTCCACGGTGAGCGCGGGATTTCTGTATTGCTGGGCGTCGTGGGGTGCGTCCGGCTGCCCGGTGGCATCATCCAATGTGCACTAGTCCTGCTTGAAGGAGGCCAAAGCCTCATCACATTTGTCAAAGGTCTCGAAGACCAGTTTCAACTGGGCCACATTCAGAATGTTGTCGATGCGGTCGTTCACTTCGCAAATCTTCAAGCGGCCGCTGTTTTTCTTCAGAGTGTGGAATGCTGACACCAGAATGCCCAGGCCCGTGGAATTGACCCAGCTGACTTTGGACATGTTCAGCAGAACGTCCACATGCCCTTCGGCGATCAGTTCTTTCACTTCGCCCTGGAACTTGTCGTGATCGGGGCCACCCATGATTTTTCCAGAAACCTGCAAAACCATCACATCGCCTTGCAGTGACTGCTTGATTTTCAACTTGCTCTCCTTAGGGACCAGTGTGGGTTGTTTGTGTACGGATATATGATAAAGTCCAAAGCGTTGGTTTCCAACCCGGTTTTTTTCAAACGATGCCTTCGGGGAGGTTTTCTGATGGCCACCGTGCGCAATCCAGTCCTGAGCGGCTCCTGGTACCCGGCTGATCCGGTGGTGCTGGCCGCCTCGGTGGACCGCTTCATGGAAGAGGCAGATTCGGCCCAATTGCCTGCCGGGAGGCCATGGTTGGCTGTTACGCCCCATGCCGGGCACGAATACTGCGGTCCAGTGGCCGGCCGGCTTTTTGGCCTGCTGAAGAACTCTCGTCCCGACAACATCATCATCCTTGCGCCTAACCACCGGCACCCCATCACAGAGATTGCCCTTCCCCGGGAGTCGGCCTTCGCAACCCCCTTGGGAGAGGTTCCCCTCAATACGGAGCTGATCAGCAACCTGGCTGAAAAACCAGGATTTGCCATAATCCCCGAGGCCCACGGTCAGGAACACGCCATTGAAATTGTGCTGCCCTTTGTCCAGCGTACCTGGCCCGAGTCGCCACCACCGGTGGTTCCGATGCTGGTGCCCATGATGAGCGAGCAGGCCCTCCACCAGGCGGGGACTGTTTTGCAGGAGTTTTTGGGTGAAAATGATTTGCTGCTGGTTTCCACGGATTTCACCCATTACGGCTCTGCATTTGGCTTTCTGCCCTTCACCGATGATGTGCCCATGTCCCTGGAAAGACTGGACGCCGGCGCCATCCTGAAAATCCTTGCCGCAGATGCCTCCAGCCTGTTGCAGTACGGACGGGAAACAGGAATCACCATGTGCGGCCTGGCGGCTTGCTGCGTAGCTTTGGCTGGCGGTGCGCCCAACGGATATGAAGCCGCCCTTCTGGATTACCGGCGCAGCGGCGACCGGGATCGGGATTATTCTCTCAGCGTCAGCTATGCCTCATTGTTGCTGACCAGTGGAAACGAGGAATCATGAGTGCATTGACCCAACCCCAACGCGAATTTCTGCTTCAGGTTGCCCGATTGGCTGTGACCTCCGCCGCAGAGGGCACCGCCGCTCCGAATGTGGACACCCTGGCTGCCGAGGCAGGACTGACTCTTGATGGTGCTCTCGGGGAACATCGGGGAGCCTTTGTCACCCTGACGACCCGTGGTCAGCTGCGCGGATGCATCGGATACATCGAAGGGTTCAAACCTCTGGCTCAGGCCGTGGCCGACAACGGTCGCAGTGCCGCCGTGGGAGACCCACGCTTTCAGAGTGTCAGCCCGGAAGAGCTAAGTGGCTTGGATATAGAGGTTTCTGCTCTTACGCCTCTGGCCAATGTGAATTCCCACAGGGAAATCCAGGTGGGAAAACACGGTGTGCTGCTGGAAAAAAATGGCCGCCAATCGGTATTTTTGCCCCAGGTGGCCACAGAGCAAGGTTGGGATTTGTCCACAACTCTGACTCACCTGGCCCTCAAAGCCGGCCTCGGTCCGGATGATTGGCGGCAGGGTGCGGTTTTCCGGGTTTTTGAGGCTGAAGTTTTCTAGTTGTAGGATTCGAAAACAGAAGTTACTTTCCAAGTCCTGTTACCAAGGTGGGACACACCTGTGTCTGCATCGGTTTAGTATTGCATTTTAGGGAGTATGTTGAAAATGGGCCTGTTGGACAAAGTTTCTAATTTTACAACTGCCAGGGAATTGATGGCCGCCGGAGCCTACAATTTTTTCCGGGTGATTGAGTCAGCCCAGGAAAATACTGTCCGGTACAAGGGCCATGAAATCATCATGCTGGGCAGCAACAACTACCTGGGACTGACCAACCATCCCCGGGTGAAAGAAGCTGCTGCCAACGCCATCACCAAGTATGGCACCGGTACTGCCGGCAGTCGCTTCCTGAACGGGACTCTTGATATCCATATCGAACTGGAAGAAAAGCTGGCTGCTCTGGTCGGCAAGGAAAAGGCCCTGGTTTTTTCCACCGGATTCATGGTCAATCAAGGAGTGCTGAGCTCTCTGGTGACCCGCAAGGAAGCCATCATCGTCGACCGCACCGATCACGCCTCCATCATCGATGGTGCCCGTCTCAGCTTTGGTGATGTGCGCAAGTACCGCCACAACGACATGGAAAATCTCGAGCTGGTCCTCAATAAAGAAAAGGACACCAACAAGCTGGTCATCGTCGATGGCGTATTTTCCATGGAAGGCGACATCGCCAAACTTCCGGAAATTGTGGCCCTTTGCAAGAAATACGATGCTTTCCTGATGGTTGACGACGCCCACGGCGTTGGTGTGCTGGGCGATCATGGCCGCGGCACCTGCAACCACTTCGGTTTGACCGATGATGCGGGCCTGATCATGGGCACCTTCAGCAAATCCCTCGCTTCAGTGGGTGGGTTTGTGGCCGGCGATGAAGATGTGATGCATTTCATCCAGCACCACAGCCGGGCCCTGATGTTCTCGGCCAGCATGCCCCCCGCGTCGGTGGCCTCGGTTTCCGCCGCCCTTGATGTGATGGTGGAAGAGACCTGGCGGCACGACGCCCTGTGGCGCAACAACGACATCATGCGCGAGCGCCTGAAAGATGCCGGCTTTGACACCGGTCCCAGCGAAACTCCCATCATCCCTGCGGTGGTCGGCGAAGACATGGCTGCTTTCCAGATGTGCAGCCGCATGGCTGAAGAAGGCGTCTTCGTGAACCCTGTGGTCAGCCCGGCCGTGGACAAGGGCAATGCCCTGATCCGCCTGAGCCTGATGGCGACCCACACCGAAGACGAGATCAACAAAGCCATGGACATCATGGCCCGTGTTGGCCGCGAACTGGGTATTGTCAACAAGTAGTTCCGCCCTGTCTGTGGCTTTTGCTGTGGCGTTTGCTGCGGCGTTCAGGAATACCGGGCGGTCCCAGCGGGCCGCCCGATTTTGTAAATGAAAGTTCGATTTCTTCAGGAGGAAGTCATGTCGTTCACCATAACGCGGGTCAAAGGCAAGCAGGATCTCAATACTTTTCTTCAATTGCCCTACCGTATTTACCGTGATGATCCTCATCAGGTTTATCCTCTGCTCGACGAATTGAAGCACTTCTTTGACCGGGACAAGAATCCCTTTTTCAACCATGCGGTGGCTGAACAATGGATTGCCCGGGACGCATCCGGCACCGTGGTGGGCCGCATCGCCGCTGCCGTCGACAAGTACAACAATGACCATCAGAAAGAAGAAGTCGGGTTCTTCGGTTTCTACGAAGCGGACGACAATCTGGAGCTGGCCACCCTGTTGCTCGAAACAGCTCGGGCGTGGATTGCTGACCAGGGCATGCAGACCATGCGCGGCCCCGGCTGTTTCACTTCGAATCACGATTGGTTTGGGGTCCAGGTAGACGGTCTTTTCAACAGGCCGGTCCTGGGCATGCCCTACAACCCTCCCTACTACCAGCAGCATTTCGAAAATTTTGGTTTGCTGAAAGCCAAGGACTTATTTGCCTGGCACATGGAATCAGATGGCGATATTCCCAAAAAGATTGAGCGCCTGATCACCAAAGTCATCGAGCGGCCCGGGCTGAAAATCCGCTCCATTGACATGAGCCGTTTCGATGAAGAAGCCAACCTGCTGCGCACCCTTTACAATGAAAGCTGGAGCCAGAACTGGGGTTTCATCCCCATGGATGACGCAGACTTTGCCTACAGCGCCAAAGACCTGAAGAGCATGGTTGACCCAACCTACATTCTGATTGCTGAGCTGGAAGGCAAACCGGTGGGCTTTTCGGTGACCTTTCCCGACTTCAACATTGCCACCCAACCCATGAAAGGGCGCATGTATCCTTTCGGTTGGCTGAAATTTCTGCTGGCCAAACGTAATGTCAAATACGCCCGCATGCCCCTGATGGGCGTGCTGCCTGATTACCGCAAACTGGGTGTGGACATGGCCCTGGTGTACCGCTCTCTGCAAGCCGTGTTTGCCAATGGCATCACTGCCGGTGAGTGCTCCTGGATTCTTGAGGACAACAAAGCCATGAACCGCATCCTTGAAGGATACGGGGCCAACATGTACAAGACCTACCGCATTTACGAGAAGCCTGTGGCATGAACCAGGGGCTGATTGCTCTGACCGGAGGCACCGGTTTTCTGGGAAGTCATATTGCCGACATCCTGCTGGCACGCGGATATTCCGTGCGGACTTCCGTGCGCCCCTCAAGCAATCATCGCTGGATTGAAGGCAAGGGCATTGAAACCCAGGTGGTGGACCTGAGCAATGCAGAGGCATGTGACCATTTTCTGGAAGGCGCCTCGGGGTTGATTCACTGCGCCGGCGCAGTGACCGCCACCAGCGAAGATCAGTACCGGCAGGCCAATGTTGTGACCACGGTAAACCTTCTGGCCCGCGCCCGGGTGGCCTGGGCTGACCGAACTGACAACCCCGCGTTTATTCTGATTTCCAGCATGGCCGCCCATGGACCCGCTGGTATCGACTCTCCCGCCGTGGAAACAAATACTCCTTCGCCCATCACCGCTTACGGACGCAGCAAATTGGCAGCCGAAAAAGCAGTGCTCAGCGCCGAAGGGAATTTTCGCAGGGCCATTCTTCGTCCCCCATCCCTGTACGGACCACGGGATCCAGAATTTCTGCCTCTATTCAAAGCCGCCACCAAGGGCATCACCGCCCGCCTGGGCCGGTCCATGACCGGGTTGAGCCTGGTTGATGGCCGGGACGCAGCCTCGGCAGCGGTGGCTTTATTGCAATGCCAGCAGGCCCATGGGGCCTTCTTTGTGGATGATGGCAAAGTTGGTTACAACTGGGACGAACTGGCCGCGGTGCTGAGCTCAGTTTCAGGAAAAAAAATCCGGACTCTTCAGGTGCCGCTGGTGTTACTGAAGATGGCCGCGGCCTTGCTGGGCCGCCGCCGTTCTGCTTCCTCGCCGGTGCTGAACCCGGACCGGATCAGTGATCTGGAATCGGTGGGCTGGGTTTGTGACGGAAGTCTTTTGCAACAAGTCACCGGCTGGACTCCCGCGCTGGACGCCACCCGGGGATTCACCGACACCATGCAATTTTTCAAGGAACAGGATTGGCTTTGACACTTCAACGCAGACTGGTGGAACTTTCCCTGCGGCGCATGAACATTGACCGCTGGGTGGTGGTGTATTTACTGGTGAGCGCTTTTTTCCCTTTCCTGCGCCCCGGAGTTTACCCCAGCCCCGTCACCAACGCCCTGGTCCATGCCGCCATGTCGGTGGCCATTTGGTTCATCCCTCCCATGTTGCGCTGCTCCAAACATTTCATCCTGCGATTGTTCGGAGAAATTTACATCCCCTTCATCTTCCCGTTTTTCTACGCGGAAATGGAATACATGGGCCTCATTTTCTTCGATTTCGAAAACAGCATGGACCCGGCCCTGATCAAAATCGAGCAGGCTATTTTCGGATGCCAGCCCAGCCTGGAGTGGTCCCGCGTATGGCCCTGGCCCTGGTTTCATGAGTTGATGGAGATGGCCTATTTCTCCTATTACTTTTTGGCGGTGGCTTTTCTGGTGCTGGTCTTCCGCGCCAAAGGCATTGCTAAGGATGAACGTTGGGATGCCGTGCGTTCTTTCATCCGCGACCTGAGTACGGTCATGCTCATTTGCTACATGATGTACACTTTGTTTCCCGCCTGGGGACCCAAATATTTCAAGGCCGGCTATGTGAATGTAGGCGGATGGATCTTCACCGATATCATGCACTACATTCATGATAACGGAGCTCTTTTGGGAGCTGCTTTTCCTTCCAGTCATGTGGCGGCCTCCATGGTTCCCTGGTGGCACACCTGGAAACATTTCCCTCAGCACCGCTGGTGGATGACAACCATCTTCGTGCTGCTGAGCATGAGCACGGTGTACAACCGGTACCATTATGTGATTGATGTTTTTGCCGGGTTGATTCTGGGCGCCCTGGTGATGTATTTCGGAAGTCGGCTGGGGGATGTGGCCAGGGATCGATTGAAGAACCAGTGTCCTTCCTAGAGCATCACTGCTAATAATTTAAAAAACTCCGGAGCCAATGGACTCCGGAGTTTTTTTTCTGGCAGCTCACGGCTGCCACTTAATTCCTAACCTCAGGTGAACCCACCACTGCCGCAGCCACCGCCGCCGCCGGCCATGCCGCCGCCAATGCCACTGCCTCCGGTGGCAAACGAGGAGAAACCGCGTTCGACGCGCTTGGAATTGCAGGCCGGACATTTCACCTTGCCATCGTTCAACTCGGCAATGGTCACCAGGTCTTCAAAATTGTGCCCGCACTTTTTGCAGGTGAATTCAAACAGCGGCACAGCGCCACCTCCAGCATTTATTCCAGTTTTTGGGGTTGGTCGGATTCCTTTGAATCCTGAGTCTTTTCCAATGGGGGCCGATCACCGATCGAGCAGGCATTGGGGCCTCAACCAGGCTGCAAGCCCAACTTGGGGAATACAAAATTCACCACAACAAAGTATAAGACCACGAAAATGATCAGTTCGAGCATGCACGATCTCCTGAAATTCCACACGTATCCCCAGGCGGAAACGTTGGTGTATTGATCTGCTTGATTGATTGATTAGCTTTCAAGATAAACCAGGATCACTTTCTGTCAAGGCCATCACCCGTCAAATAATACATTTAGAATGTTTTTTTGACCCAGCCGCCATCTGAAACAATGCACTGGCCCGTCAAATAACCCGCCCGCTGAGACATCAGGAACAGGATAAGTGCTGCCAGCTCTTCGGGTTCACCCAATCGGCCAGCAGGAATTTCATCAGTCCAGCCGGAAACAACATCTTCTGCGGTGCAGCCGGTCTGCTCCATCTTTTTGGCAATCAAACGCTGCACGGCGCTGGTATTGTGGAATCCCGGAGCCACAGAATTGACCGTGACGCCGAAGGCCGCGGCTTCATCGGAAAGGGCTTTGGTCAGGGCCTGCACCGCCGGACGCAAGACACTGGAAAGCATGAGGTTTTCCACCGGTTGAACCACGCTGACAGAGGTGATCTGCACAATGCGCCCCCAGCCCCGCTGCTTCATGCCCGGCAGAACCAGCCTGCAAAGCCGCACCGCACTTTCGAAGGTCAGCTCGTAAGCCTGGCGCCAGGCTTTCAAATCCATGTCGTCAAAATTTCCCGCCGGGGGGCCGCCCGCATTGACAAGCATCATATCCACCGGGCCCAGTTCTGTTTCGGTCAGGGAAATGAAATCCCGCACGGCAATGTCGTCGGTGACATCCAGGGTCCTTGCCAGCACCGATCCCGACATACCACCCCAGGCCATCTGGCCCGCCTCGCGCACATCTTCGGCAGTGGTAGCCAGATCATCGGAGTTGCGGGCGCACAAGGCCACCTTCGCTCCTTCGGCCGCCAACTCCATGGCCACCGCCCGACCAAAGCCACGGCTGGCTGCCATCACCAGAGCCGTTTTTCCCTTAAGTCCCAAATCCATGCTGCCACCCCTCCTGCATAAAAAACCACACTCCATCACAGATTCAGACCATACCACGGAAGGGCACACCTGTTGCATGTTTTTTACACAGAAGCCCCCCAGAGAAACAATGGGGAACAACAAGGAACAACAGGGAACCGGCACCAATTCCGGACCGTGCAGAGGAAGTTCAAGTTTGGCTGAGAACTCGCAAACCGCACTGGAACGTTACAAAGCCCGTCGAGCAGGAATCCCTCTCGACGAGGTAAAAAAATCCCGGCCAAAACACAAGGCTGGAAAAACTGGCTCAACCCATCAATGGCTGCTGTTGCTGTTGCTGCTGCCGACCCTCGGCTTCTTTGGCTGGCGAGCCTACAGCGTGGTGCCGGGCGACCCCCTGCAATTGACCTATGAAGTGGATTTAACAAACGCCCCCACGGGCCTGCTCACCGTCACCCTCATTGCCGAAGGCAAGCTGCCTCCTCAATTGAGTTTGGAATTTCCCCAGGGTGTGTTTGGTAAATCCGGCGGTGGCCTGAATCTGGTGCGGCCGTCTGCCCACAGCCTCAAAGATAATGGAGAGATGGGACGTTCACTCACAGTGGACCAAACTCCCGCCGGATGGCGTTTGGGAACCAGGGGTCTGCATCGTGTAGGATTTATTTATCGCGTGGACCTGGCCAAAACCCACACCCTTGAAACCGACATCCGAAAATACATTTCCACTCCCGTCAGCGGAGGCGTACGCTTTGCGGGGTTCGAAGTCTTTCTGGAACCGACCAATGCCAGTGTGGATGACATCACCGTCACGGTGCACAACCCCCACGAGCTGCAGGTTCTGGTACCCTGGCCCGCCCTGGTGAAAAACCAGAACAGGGCTGATACCCGGGGACCTTTGGCCGATGCCCACCTGGGCTATGGACAAGGCTACAACCCGGGCGCAGGGTCCCGGTCACGAATGCCTGGTCAGGCAAGTGGTGGCTCAGCCGGTGACCATGGAGCCACTGCTCCAGTGCCCACGAATCTGCTGTACCATCCTCACAACCTGGCGGACCTGAACAACGCCTTGCTGGTTTGCGGCGACATCCGCACTCTCAGCAGCCAGGCCCGGGATTGCGTGATCCAATTTGCCACCGACCGCGACTGGCTCTTTTCAAATCAGGATGCCCTGGAGTTGGTGCGCCACATCGCCCGCACTGAAATGGGATTTTTTGGTTCCGCACCCACCCAGCAGATCACGGTTTTGCTTTCGACCAATGAAGTGCGCGCCACCGAAGGATTTGATGTTTACGGTGTGCACACCGGCAGTTCCATTTTAGTGATGCTTCACCCGGAAACCACCTATGGTTTGCTTGAAGAGCAGGCCGCCAGCGTTATCGCCCACGAGATGTTCCACGGCTGGCTCGGCGAAGCCATCACCCAGCTGGAACCGGAAACCATGTGGTTCACCGAAGGGGCCACCACCTGGTACTCGGCGCGCATGCTGAACGCGGCGGGTATCTGGAGTCCTCATCACGCAAGACAGGTTTTGACCGATCGTTTGAATCGCGACTTTGTGATGAGTCCCCAGCGAGGGAAGACTTCCATTGCCTCGGCGGCGGCCGATGTGATGGGCGACGCTGAGTTGGTGCGGTTTTCCTATGCCGGTGGGGTGGCTGCCTGCATGGCCCTGGACCAATGGCTGGCTGGGCAAAGTGGGCTGGAGCGGCCTTTGGATGAGGTTTTACGGTATTTGTATGAGCATTCCGATGATGTGGCTTTCAGTAGGCAATCTTTGGAAGATGCTGTGTTTGCCGTGACCGGGGTGGATTGTAGTGTCTGGTTGGAGAGTTATGTTTATGGCGTGCAGAGCTTGCCGCCGGTGGAGCGGTTGATTTAAGAAAAGAACTTTGGTCACCGGAAATCCAGACACCCTATTTTCGGGCCATGGCATCCTTCAGGAAAACAACAAAAGCCTCGGCTGCCTTGGTGTTGCCTTCACTGTTGGGATGGCTGTCTCCACCACCACCAGAAGGATAGGCCGACCAATTTGTCTGGCCATGATTAGTCAGAACATCATAGTGGTCAAACACAGCCACATTGGTGGATGAATACCCTGAAAGT
>JAOZJV010000439.1 GCA_029935695.1 Candidatus Krumholzibacteriia bacterium
ATAAATTTCCCAAACCGGCTGATCCTTTCTTCAACGTGCCACGCATCTCCTTTGATTGCACAGCTCTTGATACCATCGAATTTTCTCCCGGCCAGGTCGACACCCTGCGAGGCGATACCACCGGTGGCCCCACGAATTTGCCAGGCTACAATTGCACTGCCTGGGCAGAAGAAGGCCCTGAGCATATCTACCGGTTGGATGTGGATGCCGAAATGGAATTCTGGGCAGGGCTGAGAGATATTGGCGAGATCGACCTGGATATTTTTCTGCTCAATGACTGCGACACCGACAGTTGTCTGGTGGGCGCAAACACGGAACTCAGCCTCACTTTGGATCCTGGCACCTACTATCTCATTATCGATGGTGCCGGCGGCAACACCGACAATGCCGGTCCCTACACTGTGGCCATGGAAACCCGCTGGATCGGTCTTCCCCCTGCCATTTGCGAGCCCGGCTATGCCGAACCGATCACCTGTGGAACCGAGCTGACCACCATCGAAGGCAGTCTCTTCGAACTGCCAAACCACGTGCAGATATACGATTGCAGCCCCATCATCGAACGAGGCGGCGAGGCCTGGTTTGCCATCACCCTGGAACCACACCACGAATTCACGGCCAATACAACCTACCTCGCTCCCCTGCTTGATGTGGCCATATGGATATTTGACGACTGCGGGACCGATGCTGTTTGCCTGGCTTTTGCCGATGAAGCCCTCTCCGGTTTGCCCGAAACCCTGGGCTGGATCAACGATACAGATGCACCACTGACCATTTATCTGGCTCTGGACAGCTATCAAATCCCCGGAACTGATGTTCAAGGGGCCTATGGGATTGAATTTGTCTGCCAGAGCAACGTCCCCACTGAAAAAACCAACTGGGGTTCTATCCGGTCGAGCTTCCGGTAACCCGATTGCAACACGCAAAAGACATCTTTCTCTGAATTATTTTGATTGCTCATTGCAAGGTGGAAGGGGGTTTGTCCTCCGGTGTGGCCTGCTGTTTCTGCCCTCATGGGGAACCACGGGGAACACTGAGATTCCCTGTTCTATTCTAAAGCATTTCAGTCACTTCTGGCATCCGATGTGCAATCATGACCATATGATGAGAGGCCGCCCCCCGGGCCATTTGCCCAATGGAATCCACACTGGTGACTGATGTCCTCCAGTTGCCACCCGGGGGGCGGCCAACAATTTTTATCATCGTCAGGGTTGAAAATCCTCCTCTGTCCGGATAGTATTCTCCTACCCGGATTCCGCCTGTATTGCGATATCCCAAATTTTTCAGCTCCCCCCGGAAGGTGCCCATACACATGGCCGCTCCTCAGAAGAAGCGCACCACCAAGAACGCCCAAACCATGGCCAAGAGTCAGCGGGAAATCTCCATTAGTGAGTTTTTCACCAAAAATCGGCATCTGCTGGGGTTTGACTCTCCAGCCAAGGCTTTGCTGACGACCATCAAGGAAGCCGTGGACAACAGTCTCGACGCCTGCGAGGAAGCCGGTATCCAGCCACAACTTTTTGTGGAGATCAGGCCTGACCGGCCCATCAATCTGGGCATAGAACTCAGCAGCCAGGAAGAGAAACCCAAAAACGGCAACGGCACCAAAGCCGCCGCCAAGGATGATCGCTTCAAGCTGATTATTGAAGACAACGGTCCTGGTATCGTCAAAGCCCAAATCCCCAAGATTTTTGGCAAGCTTCTGTACGGCTCAAAATTTCACAGTCTGAAACAGAGCCGTGGCCAGCAGGGAATTGGTATCTCTGCTGCCGGTATGTATGGACAGCTCACCACCGGCCAACCGGTTGTCATTTACAGCCGGACCGCCGCCAACGAGCCCGCCCACCGTTTCAAGGTCAAGCTCGACATGAAGAAGAACGAGCCCACCATCCTTGAAGGCGACGAGACTATTTGGGAAAAGGATCATGGCACGCGCATCGAGATCACCCTGACCGGCAGCTACAAGCGCGGCCAGCACTCGGTTGATAATTATCTTGAGCAGACGGCCATCGCCAACCCCCATGTTCACCTGACTTATAAAGACCCCAAGGGCGCCACCACCATTTACAGCAACAGCACGGAATCTTTGCCCGTGGAGCCTCGGGAAATCAAGCCGCACCCTTATGGTGTGGAACTGGGGATTCTGGCCCGCATGTTGACCGAGACCAAAGCCAGGAATATCTCTGCTTTTCTGAAGGATGAATTTTGCCGGGTTGGTCCTAAAACCTGCGAACAGATTCTCACGACGGCCGACCTTTCCCTGCGCAAGCATCCCAAACGGTTGATGCAGGAAGATATCCAGCGCCTGCTCGACGCCATTGAGGTGACGAAGATTGCGTCCCCACCTACTGATTGCCTGTCTCCCATTGGTGAGGAACTGGTGATGGCGGGTCTCAAGAATGGTTTGGAAGCGGATTTTTATACTTCGGTCACCCGACCGGCTGCCGTTTACCGAGGCAACCCTTTTCAGATTGAAGTGGGCATTGCCTACGGGGGTAAACTGCCGGGTGATGAGCTGGCCAAAGTGATTCGTTTTGCCAACCGGGTGCCCCTGCTTTATCAGGCCTCGGCCTGTGCCATCCACAAATCTGTGTTGGGAGCCAGTTGGCGAAATTATGGGGTGCAGCAGAGCCGTGGCGCTCTGCCCAGCGCGCCCATGGTCATCCTCATTCACATGGCCTCGGTTTGGGTGCCTTTCACTTCCGAAAGCAAGGAAGCGGTGGCTCACTACCCTGAGATCATCAAGGAAATGACCCTGGCGCTGCAAGAGGCTGGACGGCAGCTGAAGCGCCACATCAACCGGCGGGCCCGGGAAAAAGATGCTCTCAAAAAACAGAGTTATATTCAGAAATACATTCCTTACATTGGCGAGGCCCTGCAGGAAATTTTGGGTATTGACGATACCGAACGTGAAGATGTGATCACCACCCTGACCGACACCCTCGAACGCAGCAGAAAGCTCTAGGAGGCGCACAACTTGGCACCGCGCAAGAAGAAACCAGAAAACACCCCGCAGCCCGAACTGGGCTTCGGCACAGCTGCTCCCCGTTCGTCAGAGGCTGACTCAAAAAGCTCAAAGAAAACATCTTTCAATCCGGTGTCCCGGCGCATTCGAACCGAATCCAACATCATCCGGCAGAAAATTCTTCTGGGCGACAAACCCAGCATGAAATTTCCCGTGCGCTCCCTGGCCAACGTCAGTTACAACCCCAAAAGCGGCCACTTCGTTCTCAAGGGTAAAAAGAAGGAGCGCACTTTAACGGTCAATACGGTCAAGACTTTTGCGCAAACCCTCAAAATGATGTCCCTCTCCAAAGAGCTGGTCGAAACCGACGACATAGCCACCAAACGAGAGGCCTATTACGTCAGCAAAAACTGGGGCGAAGCCCGCTTCAAGGAACAGCCCGAATCAGACACGGTGATGGAGGATGTGGAAGCATTCTTCAGCGTCAACCGCGAGCAGCTGGGGTTTGTGCCTGAAGAAAAAGGCGGCGACGTGGCCGGACGTCTGGTGGTTATTGACCACGACCGGGACACCGGAGAAGAACTGCGCATCGATTGCACACGGTTCGGCAGCGGCGCCTACAGCATCCCCATTTCGGTGGAAGATCTGAAATTTGAAACAGACGCCCAGTTCATTCTCTGCATCGAAACCGCCGGTA
>JAOZJV010000951.1 GCA_029935695.1 Candidatus Krumholzibacteriia bacterium
GTCTGCTGAGAGTTTGTCCGGATACAGGCGCTGGGCCCAAAGAACCCTGGCCCCGATTTGCCGCAGGGCCTGCTCCAGGTCCCACTGAATTTTATCAAAGGGAGTATCACTATCAAGGGCTACCAGACGGCAGCGCACCTGGGCCGTGGTCCCCAGATGAGGCGCCGGCCAGTCATGTCCATTTTCAACCATGTCGGCACTGCCGGGCTGCATACCGGAGAACTGCTGAACCAGCACAGCCTCCACCCCATCCTGAACATCCTGAAAGGCCTGCTCCGATCCCAGGGAAAGCAATGTTGCCTGACCCGTTCCCGTTTCGGCCCACTTGAGCAAACCAATACCGCCCACCAAAGCAACGATGGCCACCAGCAGAACCCAGGTCAGAGGTGTGACCTTGGGCCCGCCCGCCTTCTTGCGGGTTCGGCGAGTTTTCTTTTTGGGGGATTTTTTTGATTTGCCTCCCAGGCGACCGGGCAATTTCACGTGCAGGCTCTCCAGCTGTCAGGGGATATTGAAAAAGAGGGAGTCCACCGGGGGGACTCCCTCTCCATACTATTGTTTCTCTCCCAATGTCACAAGGGAGGAATTGCTGAACGCTTGCGATGCTAGTTGGCGATGCCTCGCTGGCCCAACATGTACCACAGGTCGTCACTGCCCTTGAGGACGAAGAAGTCCACGGTCTGGTCCACTTCAAAGCGGCTGCCATCAGGCTTGTTGAAGTGCATCAGCAGGTTGTAACGGGCAAAGTATGCGCCGCGGCCGCCGAAGTACTCTTCAGATTCTTCCACCACATCCCAGGCACCTTCTTTGTCCATGACGCTGACGCTGATGGAATCGATGGGAGGAATGGTCAGACCATTTTCATCCACACCAAAAAGGCCCTCAAAGATGTTCCGGTGAATCTGAACTTCAGAATCATGATCGAAGTACAATTCGGTCAAGGGAGTATCACTGTTCTCCCAGTCATCAAAAGTCGACTGCAGCAGAACCGTGCGATAATCGGGATCCAGCATGTCTTCGTATTCTCCTGAATCCATGTCCTCATAAATAATTTTGAAATTGGACATCAAAATATCAGGAGTGACGGCCGGAGGCAGAGTCTCTTCCACCGGCGGTACGGGATCA
>JAOZJV010000440.1 GCA_029935695.1 Candidatus Krumholzibacteriia bacterium
CCCGTATCATCAGTGTGCCCTTCGATCAAAACTTTGGCCCCGGGAAAAAGGGCCACGGCATCGGAAACCTTGGCCAGAAGTTCGTCCTGACCGGACTGCAATTGAGAACTGCCCACGGCAAAGGAAACTCCGTGCAGATGCATGACAATCCGGTTGCTGCCCATCATCAGAATTTCACCCTCTTCAGGAGTGATGGATGAGTGCAACGTGGTCATGATGGCCTCCCGGGCCTGCTTGGTCGTCAGCACCATTTCAGCAGCAGAGCGATCGGCTTCGGCCACTCCAGCCCGCAGCTCTGTTTCCCAAAGCTGTTGCCGCAAGGAACTGACCTGGATGGTGAGGGCCGTAATCAGGCTGTCCTGAGCTGCCATTTTGCCCCCTACCAACTCATTCAACTGCCGGTTTGATACGGTCAGGGAATCGATTCTCACCTGGCTCAGCAGATTGTTTCGGCTCAGCTCTTCCAACAGCAATTCCGCCTGGGGAGTGCCCGATTGCACGGGATCAAGTTTCACTCCATACAACGAAGCGATTTCCAACAAAGCCTGATCGAAGCGTCCCAACAGAACTTCTTCACTGTTTTTCTTTTTATGGACCTCATTCAAAAATTCAGCCTGATGCAAAAGCAGGGTAGCCTCCTGCCTGATCTTGGCCCACTGGGCTTCGGTGGCACCATTATCTTCGGCGTATCCCAGATGGGAATCCAACTGGCGCCAGGCCATATTCAGATGGCTTTTGGCACCCAGCTTTTTGGCCTGTTTCTGCAATGCCTTCATCTCTTCCAAAGGACCAGGTTCGGTTTCCTGGGCTACAGCAGCACCCACATTAAGGCTCATGGCCAATACAAAAATGATCACCAGGATCTTCAAGATTCTTCCTCCCGGGCCACATCCCCCATAAGGGTGGCCTCCGTTTTCAAACGATGAATGTCCATGAGGGCTCCCAGAACATCCCGTTCATAGACTCCATCCATACAATTAAAATGCCTGCAGCGTTCCATTTTGCAAACTCGCCGAACGGGACAATGCACCGGCGGCAAAACCGTGGCCGTCAGTGGCCCCTGTGGTCCCCATCGTGTGGGACTCATGGTGGGCGCAGGGGGAAACAGCCCCACGGTGCCCAATCCCAAGGCCGCTGCCAAATGCAAAGGCCCGGTGGACGGCCCCACAAAATAGTCACCTGCCGAAAGAATGCCCAAAAAATCCCGCAAATTATACCGGTCCAGCAGTACAGCCACGTCGTCGTCCAATCCAGAAGCAACTTCTGATACGCACGCAGCGTCTGCAGCCGATCCGGTGATGAAGACCCGGAAGCCATCCATGCGGGCCAGGGTGTTGGCCACCGCAGTGAACCGCGGCGCAGGCCAATCCAACGCAGAACCACCCGAACCCGGATGCACAAAAACAACCTTATCCGAATCCACCAGAAATTCCGACCGGAACTCTCGTCCCATTTCAAGCTGACCTTTGTTCAAATAAAGGGCGGGTTGGAATTTTTCAATTTCTTTTGCCCCATGGCCCAGAAATTTCCTGGCCAACCGCAGGTTCTGCTGCATTTCATGGAGTCCTGAATGGGATCGCCCCTGCCAGCTGCCCCGGTTCAACAGAAACCAACTGCTGAGCCGCGACCAGGGACCATGCCGCCGGGCAATGCCAGCTCTGCGCAGAAGTTGCGCCAACTCGCGCCGGTACTGAAGCATGATGACGGCCTCAAAACCTTCTGCCCGCAACTGAGTTTCCAATGTGAGCTGAGTGTCGAGCGAGTCGTCATCCGACCAGGTCCAGATCCCCGCCAGGTGAGGATTATTTTCCAACAGGGGCACTGATCCCGCCGCCACCAGGGCATGAATCTCCAGATGCGGATCGGCCTTCTGCAGATACTCGAAGACGGGGATGGAAAGCACCAGATCCCCCAGTTTGTCCGAGCGTGTGACAAGTATTTTCACCGCTGGCCCATCCGCCACAATTTGGTGTATTTGCTTAACACGTAAAAGGAACTGGACAGGCAGAGCACAAACCCCGGCCACCGGTCAAGCACCCCGCCCTGCAGAATCCACATGCGCCAGAAAGCGGACTGGCAGCGCAGCACCGCCTTGGGCAGCGAGGCAGTGCGACCATTGATGTGCATCTGCTCTGCGGCAAGGGTGGTGTATCGGTTCAGTTTGTCGATGTACTGTTCCATGGACTCGTAGGTGTAGTGATGCAGCAAACCAGGCAAGCGCCCCACCAGACCGTCAGTCTCGATGGATTCATGCACGGGTTTATCATTGAAGGCGGCCCGTCCCTGATCAAACAATCGCACCACATGCTCGGGATGCCATCCGCAGTGGTGAATCCAGCTGCCCAGAAAACGACTCAGACGGTTGATGGTGAAAGCCGCCGGTGCAGAATCATCCGGCAATTCCTCCAGGGCCTGGCGCAGCTCCGGTGTGACCACTTCATCAGTGTCCACACTCAACACCCAGCGGTTGCGGCAGTAAGACACAGCCTTGCTCTTGGTGGGACCAAAACCCAGCCAGGTAGTCTGGTAAAGTTCGGCCCCATGACGCTTGCAAACTTCAGCTGTTTCATCAGTGCTGTTTTGGTCCAGCACCACCACCTGATCTGCAAAAGAAACAGAGGCTAAACACCGGTCCAGTTCATGGGCCGAATTCAGAGTGATGATGGCAACGGATAGTTTCACGAACTCGCTTCTCCGGCTTCGGAATCGGGAACCAAAATGACTTTGCCCACGTTCAGACGATTTTCAAGACGCTGATGGGCCTCCCCCGCTTGGGAAAATGGCAGCACCGCATCGATGACCGGCTCAATACTGCCTGATTCCAGCAAAACGAGCAAGTCCTCAACCCAGCGGCGGGTTTTGTAACCCATATCCCACATGCGACCCAGATTCACTCCGGCCAGGCTTTTGTTGTCGTTCATCAAGCGGATGGGATTGAGTTTCAGCCAGGGTACCGCGGCCAACGTCTTCAAGGAAGACAACACTCCGCTGCTGCTTCCGGTGGCCGCATGGGAAAAGCCAAACACGACCAGTCGGCCGCACTTGGCCATGGCGTTGTAACTCTCCATAATCCACGGGCCGTTGCGGGGCTCCAGTGCAATGTCCACACCATGGCCACCGGTGGCAGCCCGCACCGCAGCGGCAAAATCTCGCCGGTGGCTGTCGAAGACAAATTCCAGGCCTTGCTCGCGCAGGTATGCATGCTTGGATGGTGAAGCCGAACCGATCAACCGGGCGCCGGACAGCTTGCACAACTGAATCACTGCCTGCCCCACCCCGCCGGCCGCCGACTGCACAAGCACCAAATCGTCCTGGGCCACCGGGGCGAGAACCCGCACCATCTGCCAGGCCGTCAAATAGTTCACCAGCAGAGCCGCGCCATGGACCGCACTCACATGCTGAGGCCGCGCATAAACAAGTCCTTCATCCAGACACACAAATTCACTGTATCCACCAAAATTGCACATGGCCAGAACGGGTTTTCCCAACCAGTGGGTCGAGGTGTCCGCACCCAGGGCATCCACCACTCCGGCCACCTCATAACCAGGAACAGCCGGCAGTTTCGGAGCGTCGGGATACAGGCCCAGGCGCATCATCACATCGGCAAAATTCACACCGGCAGCTTCTACTTTGATGCGCAATTGACCGA
>JAOZJV010000952.1 GCA_029935695.1 Candidatus Krumholzibacteriia bacterium
AGACTTCACCCACAGATTCTGCTGAGGAGCCAATTTTTTTGAGGATGCCGCCAACTGTCTTTGGGCAAACCTTAATGCCAAGGTTGCCAAGTTCATGAGCAATTTTTTCTGTGGTTTTCCTGGTCCATTTCAGACCACTAATCGGATCCCCGGCTGTTTCGTTCTCCATTAGAGATTCGATCTTTGCGATTATTTGCGGCGTTTTTTTTCCACAGATTTGCGTCCACCACCGGCTTTTCGTACCCGACTGGTTTTTACATCCTGAGTAAGAAGTTGCCGCCGACCCTTGGCTACCGTTTCTACATCCAGTCCAAGTAACTGGGCGACCTTCCTGTCTCCTCCGTATCCCCATTTTAAGGATTCAAGACCGGCAAACAAGCGTCTTTGTTGCTCATCCAGGAGGCAGAAGAAAAGGACGATGGCTGCCTTCAGTTCATCATTGGTTTCTCCTGCGGGTAACCGGCCATTCGCCGGTTCTGACGCCAGGGCGCGACGATTGGCAATCTGCCGCTTTCGCTCAGTGGAATCAGGCGAACAATACAAGTACCGACCGAAAAGTTTTTCCCGAGACAACCGATTGATTTTTACAAGCCGAAGCAGGGTTTCACTTGTGCCAACTTTCAGGAGGCTTTCCAACTCTTTCGAGTAGTAGCCAAACTCTGATGCGGTGACAAAGGTGGTAGCAGTGGCAACGAGTGTCCCGTGCTTTGAAAACCGTACCGGCCCAACTTCCCAAAGACCGTTTTCATCAAATTCAGCAAGACGTTCCAGGCTGTAATAACGACCCTGGTGAGAATAACTGGTGATGTAACCAAGTTGTTTGAGTTTGCGAAGAACAGTCAACCCAACATTGGTTTTCAGAGAACTTCGCAATTCGTCCATCGTCGCGACTATCTGCTTACTGAGTAGCTTTGACAGGTCGCTGGCTTTGTATTTTTCTTTGTTCATAATGTTAGTATATCAAATCAAGCCAAGACATGCAAACATTATAATAACTAAATTCCCTTAGTTTGCTTGTTCCTGTATGCATCAAGAAACAAAGAGCTTAACTTGCTTGTCCTGCTTGTCTTGGCGTGTTTGTATTAAAAGCTAATTGTTTAGAAGTCTTTTATTAATACTGT
>JAOZJV010000441.1 GCA_029935695.1 Candidatus Krumholzibacteriia bacterium
ACAGGCAACCCGGCTCTAAAAATTGTGGAAGAAGAGCCCCCTGCAGCGGTAAACCCCGAACTCAACACCCTGCTCGACGCCGCCCTGGCCGACGACTACACCTACGACAAGCTGGGCGAACTTTGTGACACCATCGGCCCCCGCCTGACCGGATCGCCCAATATGAAAAAGGCGATCGAGTGGTCGGTCAACTCCATGCGCGCCGCCGGCTTCGACAGTGTGTGGACCGAACCGGTCACCGTGCCCCACTGGACCCGCGGCCGCGAGTGGGCCCGCTGCACCGCCCCCATCGAGTTCGATCTCATCCTCAGCGGCATGGGTCTCAGTGACGGCACCGGACCCGAGGGCATTGAAGCGGAGATTCTGGCTGTGCGCGATTTCGACGAACTGGAAGAGCGGGCCGATGAAGCGGCAGGCAAAATCGTGCTCTTCAATCCGCCTTGGGAAGGTTATGGAAAAACCGTGCAATACCGGGTCAAAGGTGCCAGCGTGGCCGCCCGGCACGGCGCCGTGGCGGTGCTCATTCGTTCGGTCACCAGCGCTAGCCTCGGCGCGCCACACACCGGCATGATGCACTATGATGACGACGCACCCCGCATTCCCATCGCCGCCCTGACAGTGGAAGACGCCGGCCGCCTGCACCGTATGTTCCAGCGCGGACTCAAACCCGTGGTCAAGCTCTGCATGGAAGCACAAAACCACAAGGACACCACCAGCTACAACGTGGTCGGCGACATCCGCGGCAGCGAGTTTCCCGAAGAAATCGTGCTGCTGAGCGGGCACCTCGACTCATGGGATGTGGGCACCTGCGCCCAGGATGACGGAGCCGGCGTAGCCCTCAGCCTCGGCGCGGCCCAAATGATCCTGAAACAAGAGCTGCACCCCCGCCGTACTGTTCGGGTTGTTCATTTCACCTGTGAGGAGATGGGCGGCTTTGGTGGTCGTGCTTATCTCGAAGCTCACCGGTTTGAGCTGCAAAACCATGTATTGGCTCTGGAAAGCGATGCAGGATCCTTCACTCCCCTGGGTTTCAGTGTGGATGCGGACAGTGTCGTGGTTGAACACATCAGAGAGTTGACCGCTCCTTTGGCCCGGGTTGCCCCTGGGTCGTGGAATATCCGCAAGGGTGGCAGCGGTGTGGACGTGGGCCCCATTGTGCGCGCTGGCGTTCCCGGCGCGGGTCACTGGGTGGACACAACTCACTATTTCGATGTGCACCACAGCCTCGCCGATACGTTTGAAAAAATTGATCCCGACCTGCTGGCCCGCAACGTGGCGGTGATGGCCGGTCTCATTTATGCCGTAGCTGACGAACCCGTCTCCCTGCGAACACTTACCCAGTCCAATGCCGACGGAGGTCATTGATGCGTTTTATTCCCTCACTCAAATCCGGCGCTCTGTTGATGAGTGTTTTCCTGTTGTGGGCCCTGCCTGCTTTTGCCGGTGATCCGGCTTTTGATACACCCAACCACGATGACATGCGCCTGCTGCGCTTTCCCGACATTCACGGCGAAACCATCGTCTTCAGTTATGCCGGCGATTTGTGGACCGTCAGCAGCAAAGGTGGCCAGGCCCGGCGGTTGACCGGCTCCACCGGTTTCCAGAACCAGGCAAAATTCAGCCCTGATGGAAAGACCATTGCCTTCAGCGGCAACTACGATGGCAACCACGATGTTTATCTGGTGCCCACCATGGGCGGCGAGCCCACCCGCCTGACCTGGCATCCCGGCCCAGACCGGGTCATGGACTGGCAGCCCGATGGCCAGTCGGTCCGGTTCCAATCCACACGCCAGAGCCGCACCGGTCGCGACATGCAACTTTACACCGTGTCCGGAAGTGGCGGTCTGCCCGTTCGCATTCCTTTGCCCACCGGTGGCCTGAGCAGTTATTCCCCTGATGGCACCAAGCTTGCCTTCAACCGTATGTCCCGGGAGCACCGCACCTGGAAACGCTACAAGGGCGGCATGGCCCAGGATATCTGGATTTATGATTTCAACAAAAACGACACTCAAAAAGTGACCGACTGGATTGGCAGCGACAACTACCCCATGTGGCAGGGCGACACTGTTTATTACAACTCAGACAAATCAGGCAACCTGCAGATCTGGGCCTATGACACCGTCAGTGGTGAGCGCCGCCAGATCACTCATCATAAAGAGTACGACGTCAAAAATCCCAGCCAGGGCCCCGGCACCATCGTGTATGAAAATGGTGGATGGTTGTGGGTGCTGAATCTTGAAACAGAGAAAAGCGAGCGCATTGTTGTTTCCCTGCGCAGCGATAATCCCCTGACCCGCGCGAGCATCAAAAATGTTGGCGGCCGGGTGCGCGGCGCCAGCCTTGCCCCCGACGCCCAGCGGGTTGCTTTTGGCGCCCGTGGTGACATCTTCACCGTGCCGGCTGAAAAAGGGAATATTCGCAACCTGACAGCCACCCCGGGAATCCGCGAGCGCAATCCCGTGTGGTCTCCCGACGGAAAACAGGTGGCCTATCTCAGCGATCAATCCGGCGAATACGAAGTGTGGCTCAGCGCCGCCGACGGCAAGGGCGAAGCCAAACAACTGACCAAAGGCAGCAAGACCTACAAGATGCGCATGGGCTGGTCTCCGGACAGCAAGCATCTGCTGCTGAACGATGCGGCCATGTATCTGTATGTGGTGGATGCCGAAAGCGGCAAAGTTAAAAAGATCGACCAGAGTACTACCGGCGAAATTCACGATTTTGACTGGAGCCCCAATGCTGGGTGGGTAGCCTACGCCAAGGGCGAAGCCAACGGCTTCCGTTCCATCTTCCTGTACAACATGGCCGAAGGGGAATCCCACCGGGTGACCTCTGATTTCACCGACGAAGGCTCTCCCTGCTTTGATGATGACGGCGACTACCTTTTCTTCACTTCGGGACAGCACTTCAACCCCACCCTGGGCGGCTTTGATCTGAAGCCCATATGGGCCAACATGGATGGTGTGTACCTGGTCACTTTGCGGGAAGATGTGGAGCATCCATTTCCCCCCGAAAGTGACGAAGTTGAAGTAAAAGAGGAAGAGGCTGAAGAAGAGGATGCTGAAGATTCCAAAGATGAAGAATCGGATGAGGACAAAAAAGAAGAGGAAGAAACCAAGGCCATCGAGATTGACCTCGAAAATATCCACGAGCGCATGGTCGACCTGGGTGTCGGGCCCGGTCAATTTGGCAGCCTTCAATTCACCGGCGGCAAGTTGTTCTACATCAGCCGTCCCTTCACCCCCGGCGGCAGTTCCACCAGTGCGGCCGGCCGTTCTTCCATCAAGCTTTTCGACATGGAAGAGCGGGAAGAAAAATCAGTGTTTGCCGGAGCCTTCGGCTTTGAGCTGTCTCATGATGGTGAAAAGCTTCTATACCGGAACATGGGCGGCTACGGCATCGTCAGCGCTGGCGCTGATCAAAAGCCAGCCGACAAAGCCCTGCGCACAAGCGAACTGGAAGCCCGTGTCGATCCCCGCGCAGAATGGCGGCAGATGTTCCGCGACGCCTGGCGTCAGGAACGCGACTTCTTCTACGACCCGGGCATGCACGGCGTGGACTGGGATGGCATGTACGATCGTTATGCCCAGCTGGTGCCCTATGTGGCCCACGGAGCAGATTTTTCGTTCATCCTTGGTGAGTTG
>JAOZJV010000442.1 GCA_029935695.1 Candidatus Krumholzibacteriia bacterium
TGCTGGGTTTGAATTTTTTCACAGTTCATCATCCTAACTCCCCTTTGCTCGACAGGTGCATGATATTATTCTCATTCAAATGCCGTTTCAGACTGTTGCGGGCGCGATGCAGGCGAACTTTGATGGTGCTGGCCTTCAGCCCCAGCAACCCGGCAATTTCCTGAATTTTCAAATCCTGAAAATAGTGCAGCATCATGATGCTGCGAGTTTCGGCAGGCAAAATGGCCATGGAGTTGAGCAGGGCCTGTTGCTGATTCTGGCGATGCAACCGAACCGCCGGGTCATCAGAATTTTCAGAATCACTTTTCAGGCGGTCCACCGCTTCATGATCAGGGACACCAAAATAGGTGCGCACGGTTTTACGACGCCGGGCCTGGTCAATGCACAAATTATGGCAAACCCGCATGAGCCAGGCTTTGGCCTGACCGCTGGTGAGCTCTCCTTCGTATTTCCACAAACGAAGGAAAGTCTCCTGGGTGAGGTCGGCTGCATCATCGGCATCCCGCAGGCTGTAAAGTGCCAGGCTGTAGATGCGATCCCGATTCTCTTCAAGCAATTGTATGTAGGTTGCTTTTTCCATGCCCTCTAAGACGCATGGAGGGTTCAGGAGGTTACACTGCAGGCCCATAAAAAAACCCGGGACCAAAATCCCGGGTTGGATAAATCAGCAAAAAAGCAAATCAGTCGCTGGTTTCCGGTTCAATGAGAACCAGATTGTCTCCAGGATTGACGGCCTGGCCTTCCTTGACCGGAATGGATTTGACGAGACCATCCACAGCGGCGCAAAGCTCATTCTGCATCTTCATGGCTTCCACCACAATGACCGGGTCGCCCTTTTTGACAGCCTGGCCTTCGGTGACTTTAATCTCCACAACCAGACCGGGAATATCTGCGCTGATGGTGCCACTGCCACCACCATCTGCCATGCTTTCCATGGCTTGCGCCTTGAGTTCATCCATCACCGACAGCTTGATGGGGCGGCCGTTGATGGTGGCCAGCACCGTGCCAGTGCTGTCCATGCCACTCAGATGCACCAGGTGCAGCCGGCCATCATAGCGCATGACAATCGCTTTGCCCTGAAGCACATGATAGGGGCTGATGGGCAGCAAATCTCCACCATCGACCCCAACCATGGTTTTGGCTCCCCGGCGGGCCACCACGGCACCGTGCTGGTTTCCGTCAAAGTTCAGGACGTATTTCTTTTTCATCCACACGATGGGAACCTACCTGTTGTTGGTCATGGTGCGGCGGGCACTTAATTGCCAGCCGGTAATATCAGATTCATTATTGGCACATTCGGTACTTTCGGTGCGGCGCATGGCTTCAAAGAGAGAGGCCGCCGCGATCAGGGCCTGGGTTTGCCCTTCATCCAGTTCCGGCAGGTAATTGGCACCATCAAAAAAATCACCCACGAAGCCGGTGGTGTAGCTGCCATCAACAAAGGCCGGCTGATCCAGGGTCCAGCGGTGGAACGGAAGGTTGTGCACCGGGCCGTGCAGCACCATCTCTTCCAGCACCCGTTTGCTGCGCGCGATGCACAATTCACGGTTTTCCGCCCATACAATAAGCTTGGCCAGCATAGGATCGTAATGAATGGGCACGTCGTACCCTTCATAGATACCGGTGTCCAGCCGCACGCCCGGTCCCTGGGGAATGGTCAGCGCCACAATTTTTCCGATGCTGGGAGCAAAATTATTGCCCGCATCTTCGGCATAAAGACGGAACTCCATGGACCAGCCCTGCTGGTGCAGCTGCTCCTGGGTGTAGCAGATGCCTTCACCCTGGGCGATTTTTACCATGGCCCGCACCAGATCGGTGCTGGTGACCATTTCCGTCACCGGATGTTCCACCTGCAGCCGGGTGTTCATCTCCAGAAAATAGAATTCTCCGTTGGGCGCCAGAATAAATTCAACGGTGCCGGCACCACGGTAGTTGATGCTCTTGGCTGTCTGCACGGCTGCGGCACAGATTTCCTCCCTCAACTCCGGCGTCAATGATGGGGAAGGACTTTCTTCAATAACTTTCTGGTGGCGCCGCTGGACCGAACATTCCCGTTCGAAAACGTGAATGGCATTGCCCTGGCCATCGCCCAGAACCTGCACTTCGATGTGCTTGGGGCCGACAATGTATTTTTCCACGAAGATGGCGTCGTTGCCAAAACTGGCTCCGGCTTCACCCATGGTCTGGCGCAGGGCGCTGGCCATTTCTGAAGGCTCGCCTACAACCCTCATGCCCTTGCCACCACCACCGGCAGTGGCTTTCAGCAACACCGGGTAGCCAATCTCTTCGGCGATGGTTTTGGCTTCTTCCGGATCGGTGACAGCTTCGTCGGTGCCTGGCACCACAGCCACACCGCTGGCGCGCATTTTGCGCCGGGAGGAAAGCTTGTCGCCCATGACGGCCATGCTTTCGGCAGTGGGCCCGATAAAAATGATGCCTGCTTTTTCCACCGCGTCCACAAAAGGTCCGTTTTCCGAGAGAAAACCATAACCGGGGTGGATGGCATCGGCGCCCGTTTCCAGGGCCGCGGCGATGATTTTTTCAGCCACCAGATAACTCTCGGAGGCGGGGGCCGAACCAATGAAGACAGCTTCATCAGCCATCATCACGTGCAGGGATGTGCGGTCCACATCCGAATAGACGGCCACCGTGCCGATGCCCATCTCTTTCAAACCCTGGATGATGCGCACCGCGATTTCCCCGCGGTTGGCCACCAGAACCTTGTTGAATTTTTTGACGCTCAAAACGCTCTCCCTAAAGAGGAATGTTGCCGTGTTTTTTGGCCGGCAGTTGTTGCTTCTTGCCCCGCAGGTTGGCCAGAGCCATGATCAGCTGGGGCCTGGTGTCTGCCGGTTCAATGACGTCGTCCAGATAACCCAGCCCCGCAGCGATGTAGGGGTTGGTGTAGGTTTCGTTGTATTCTTCGATCAACTGGGCCCGCAGTTTGTCCGGATCATCGCTCTTGGCCAGATCCTGACGGAAGAGAATGTTCACGGCACCTTCACTGCCCATGACCGCCAGCTCGGCGCCGGGCCAGGCCACATTCCAGTCGGCGCGAATGTGCTTGCTGTTCATCACGTCGTACGCACCGCCATAGGCCTTGCGGGTGATCACCGTCACTTTGGGCACGGTGGCTTCGCAGAAAGCATAGAGCAGTTTGGCGCCGTGTTTAATGAGCCCGCCGTATTCCTGGTCCGTGCCGGGCAGGAAGCCAGGCACATCTTCCAGCACCACCAGGGGGATATTGAAGCAGTCGCAGGTGCGCACAAAGCGGGCACCCTTCTGGCTGGTGGCAATATCCAGCACACCGGCCTGGAATTTGGGTTGATTGGCCACAATACCCACAACCTGGCCATCGAGCCGGGCGAACCCGCAAATCAGGTTCTGGGCATGAAGGGGCTGCACTTCCATGAAGTCGGCTTCATCCACAATGAGGCGGATGACTTCCAGCATGTCGTAGGGCTTTTTATTGTCATCGGGGATGATGCTGTTGAGCTTTTCTTCCCGGCGGTCCGGTGTATCGTTGGGCACGATGCGGGGCGGATCTTCCAGATTGTTCTGGGGCAGGAAACTCAGCAGACGGCGGGTCATCAGCAGGCAGTCGGCATCACTGCCGGCCATGAAATGAGCCACGCCACTTTTGG
>JAOZJV010000443.1 GCA_029935695.1 Candidatus Krumholzibacteriia bacterium
TGCATGGTAGCCAGTCCTGCAGTTGCCCAACAAACTTTCACCGATATGACCTCTGCCATGGGAATCAACGAATCCGGAGCCAGTTATGGCCAGGCCGTATCCTGGTGTGATATGGATTTGGACGGTGATCTGGATCTCGCCTTCAGTTACACCCACGGCGGCTCTTTTCGGTTCTACCGCAACGATGGTGACCAGTTCACCAACATCACAGCCGTCTCAGGATTAAGCGGTATTTCAGCTCCCATTCTGGTCTGGGGCGAAGTCACTGGCGACACCTACCCCGACCTGATTGCCGATGACCGACTTTACCGTAACAACCAGGACGGCACTTTCACCAACATCACTGCCGGCAGTGGTCTGGCTGGCTTCATCGCCGCCACAGGCGATTTTGATCATGACGGAAATCTGGATCTGGTTTCTTTCAACGGTCCCCTGAGTATTTTTTGGGGAGATGGTCTTGGCCATTTCACATCGCAGGCCCTGGGCGGATCATCATTCATGACGGCCGTTTCTCTGGATTACGACGGTGACGGTGATATGGATCTTTTCGCCGGCTCAAACAGTGGTTCAAACAACGCCCTGTACCGCAACGACGGTTCCCGCAGTTTTGTCAATACTACAACGGCAGCCGGTCTGGGTTGCACCTTGTCGACTTATGCTGCCTCGGCGGGCGATTACAACAACGATGGCTGGCCGGATCTGTACATTGGCAACCATCGGGGGCAACTCAGCGCTGCTGATAACCGCCTTTACCGCAATAACGGCGACGATACTTTTACCAATGTGGCTGAAGCCAGTGGGGCCGAGGGACAACCTTCTTCCCGAACCTGTGCCTTTGTGGATTATAACAACGACGGCTGGCTGGACATCATGGTCAATGACCATTACCACGGCAATCATATCTACCGCAACAACGGCGACGAAACCTTCACCGAAGTGGCTGCCAGTTTGGGGCTCACTGGCGGCTTTGGTGATTATTTTGGCATGGGCTGGGGCGATTACGATAATGATGGAGCCAGCGATCTCTTTGTGGCCGGGCACTTTCATATCTACCGGCTTTATCAAAATCAGAACTGCCCCAACCACTGGTTGAAATTTCGTCTGCTTGGAACCTCGGCCAACCACCATGGAGTGGGGGCACGCATTGATCTGTGGGCCGGTCAGTTGCACACCACCCGTTGGTGCACCGCCGGTGAAGGGGAGAATGATTTTCACAGCATGGAAGTGGAGTTCGGTCTGGGGTCCGCTTCAGTTGCTGACAGTGTACGGGTCATCTGGCCTGGTGGTGCCGAGCAGCATTTTACAAACCTCGAGGCTGACCAGATCATGACCGTGCAGCAGGAGTCGGCGCCGTCGAATGTGGAAGACCACCCGGTAGTTTTCAGTGGGATTCGTTTGCAGAACCATCCCAACCCTTTCAACCCGCGAACCACGGTGGTATTTGAACTGCCTGCGGCGGGCCGCGCCCGGGTGGATATTTTTGATGCAGCCGGCCGGCGGGTGGCCGTACTTGGGCAAGGTGCCTTTGCAGCCGGCAGCCACGAGGTTGTCTGGAATGGTTTGGATGAAGGGGGCCTTCCGGCACCTTCGGGAGTTTATTTCTGTCGTTTGAAAAGTGAAAATGGCCATGCGGAACATCCCATGGTTCTGGTTCGGTAGCATGGTCAACCACGGAGTTCATCCCATGAAAACACTGCTTTTTCTACTGATCATGATTCTGTGTTCGGTAACTCTGGCCTCAGCGCAAATCCTGATCGAGGAAAGCTTTGAAGGCTCTGAATTTCCACCAGCGGAATGGACTGAAACCATGGTGGAAGTTGCCGGATATGGAACTGATCCTGACTGGGCCCGCCACTTTGGTGTGCATTTGAGCGTCAGCAATCCCGCCTATGGAACTCCCGCTTATGATGGGGATTATGTGGCGTATTTTAACAGCAGGTATGCTTCAGGTTGGTGTGCATCGTCCCGTTTGGAAACTCCTGCTTTGGACTTGAGCAGCATCGCATCTGCCGATCTCAGCTATTGGATGTTCCATGATTTGGTTTGGGGCTGGGGCGATTGCTGGGAAGCGATCACCATTCAAGTCGATCCGGGAACCGGAGTGTGGGAAGATCTTGGTGAGAGGAATGTTCGCCGGGTAAACGACAATCCCGGTTGGGCGGAAATGATCGTCAGTCTGGATGCCTATGTGGGTTTGCCTGAAGTCCGTATTGGCTTTCTGGCCGTCTCTGACCAAGGGGAAGATATTCAACTCGATCTGGTCACAGTCACGGCTATGGATGCTGATAACGAGGCGCCCGTGCTGCAGGAATTTGCAGGCACCCGCATGCCACTGACTGCCCCCCTTGATTTCTCCATCGTCATGGCTGACCGCAGCCTGGGCGCTGAACAGCTGAATGGTCTGCTCAGTTTTGATGGATTTGGATCCAGCACGGCTTTTACGCTGGATCGTATCAGCGAAGCGGAAGCCGAACCACCGTTGCGCAGGTTCCGTTACCGTGGGCAAGTGCCTTCTCCAGGGGAAGCCGCCGGTGCTCAGGTGCGTATCCAACTGGCTGACGAGTATGGCAATCAAACCTGGTCCGAAGATTTTTCAGTTGAATGGTACACACCTCTCAGCACTTTGCATGAAGGGTTCGAAAACCATGAGGATTTCACGGAGGATATACCTCCATTCACCCAGATTGACGCTGACAGCAGCGGCACCTGGGGCATTCCCTACGCCACTTTTCCCAATGATGGTTATGTGGGCAGTTTCATCACTTTCAATGCTCACGCCACAGATCCTCCGGTGCCCTACGCAGCATATCTACCCCATGATGGTCAGCGTTGTGCCGTGGCCTTCACGGCTTATAGTGGCAATGACGACTGGTTGGTGAGCCCGGGAATGGCTTCGACTTCCGACCTTAAAATCAGCTTCTGGGCGCGCACTCCCGACAGCTCCTGGGATCTGGAGCGGTTCCGCGTGATGGTTTCCACCACCAACAATTACGACACGGAAGCTTTTGAACTTGTGCCCAGTAGTCACTATGTGCCAGGGCAGGATTATGTGGAGCCGCCATTTCCCTGGACCCGTTACGAATTCGATCTTTCGGCCTGGGCCGATGCTCCCGGCGGCTATGTCTTTGTGGCTATCAACGGGATCAGTCCCTGGATCACCCTGGTCGGCTTGTTTGTGGATGATTTGGCAATAGAGGGCTCTATCAGTGGCCTTGATTCGGAAATGCCGGTTTTAAGTTCGGGCCCCGTGGCACACCCCAATCCCTTCAACCCGCGCACCACCATCGCTTTCGATTTGGCTGCACCTTCAACGGTTGAACTTCAAATCCACGACCTGCGGGGCCGTCAGGTGAAAAAACTGATGGCAGAGTTTCTTCAGGCAGGGCATCATGAGGTTATCTGGGAGGGAACCGATGATCTGGGACGCGCACTGGGCTCTGGTACCTATCTGGTCCGACTGGTTTCTGCAGATGGGATCAGGCAGAACAAGTTGGTGCTGGTCCGTTGATGTTCGGCCCATGAAAAAACAGACTTCCGTTGATTTTCCTGCCCGTTGCACTACAGTTCAGCGGGCAGTTTCATTTTTCCTTGCCCCGTGCCCCTGAAAAAGGACGAAGTTCGATCTTGGAAGACCAACG
>JAOZJV010000953.1 GCA_029935695.1 Candidatus Krumholzibacteriia bacterium
TAATTATATAAAGAACTTCAGCCCTTCACACCGGCACACCGCCTAGCTTCTGTGTTTGCTGGGCATGTTTTTTGTCAAGGGAGCTGCCGCTTCCGATCAGACATCTCCCTTTGATCTCATCCTTGTGCTCAATGGTCCGGTCCAGGAGGAAATTCTGGCCCCTGTGTTTGAGGAGCATTCCCTGATACCAGTGTACCGGTTTTTGGCTGAGGATTTCTATTGGGTGCATCCTGGTCACGAAATGACTGAATCTGAAATTCAGGCCATCAGAAATGAATCAGAAATTCTGGAAGTTTTCAGAAAAGGGCAGGACTACTTTCAGGCTGCCTCCGGCACTGAAGAGTACCAACAGCAATACTATCTGGACCGTCAAAACTCCTGTTATATCTCAGCAACACGCTATGCATACTGGGATATCGACGCCAAAATAGCCTGGCAGCACGAGACGTCGCGCAGCACCCGAATTGCTGTGTTGGACGGCGGGATGGATATTGAACACCCTGATTTGGCGGGGGTCATCTGGAACAACCCCAATGATCCGGTCAATGGTTTGGATGATGATGGAAATGGCCTGGTTGATGACACCCAGGGCTGGGATTTTTGCCAGCGAAACAATGACGTCATGCCCTATTATCAGGATATTAACCACGCCACCCAAATGGCTGGACTTATTGCAGCGGAGCACAACCACATCGGGATTAAAGGGGTGGCCAACAAAGCCCGAATCATGCCCATCGTTGTGACCCGCAGAAATGTTGATGGCCTCGGTGGTGAACCGGTTGACGCCATTTGCAGCGCCGCCGGTCTTGATTATGCCATCAGTCAGGGTGTTGATATTATTTGTCTGCCCTGGTGGGGTTATGGTGATTATGAACCGGTGCGCCGCCTCATTGAAAAAGCAGCCTCCCTGGGCATTGCCGTGGTCGTCGCCGCTGGCAATGGTGACTATGATTTGGGCGGCCTGGCGGTGGATCTGGACAGGGAATTCAGGTATCCCGCCTGTTATGATTTTTCCGGAGAAATGGTCATGACAGTTACAGCCCTGGCCACCAACGACTATTTGCTGGGCTATGTGAACTGGGGAGATGAAACCGTTGATATTGCTTCTTTCGGGCAATG
>JAOZJV010000444.1 GCA_029935695.1 Candidatus Krumholzibacteriia bacterium
TGCTGGATTCGGCCTGGGAAAGGCTTTACCGGGATTATCAATCAGGAGTGACCTCATGAACAATTCAGATTTTACCAAAGGCCGCAAGGCTGTGGGCAAAACTGTCACTGTTAAGGCACCGGCCAAGGTCAACCTGCACCTGGAGGTTGTGCGCCAACGCCATGATGGATACCATGAAATCGAGACGGTTTTTCAGGCTGTTTCGTTTTTTGACACTGTTGAGGTGGGCCTTTCTGTGCAATTTGCCGGGGGTGAGCCGAATATTTCCATCACCGTGGCCCCAACTGGATCAGCTCCTGCTGATGAAACCAATCTGTGCTGGCAGGCAGCTCGTCTTTTTTGCCGGGAGATGAGTCTTTCCGGTGAAATCAACATCCACCTGGTGAAGACTATTCCCTCCGAAGCAGGCCTTGGCGGTGGATCCAGCGATGCTGCAGCTGTCCTGAAAGCCTGTGATATTCTATTTGAAACACGTCTTTCGGACAAGAAGCTGGAGCAGATGGGCAGCACCCTGGGTGCGGACGTGCCTTTTTTCATTAAAGGCGGGACAGCCTTGGGGCGAGGCACAGGGGCTGTTCTCACTTCTCTGCCTGCGGTGCGCACGGGCCAGTTCCTTATTGCCAAACCATCATTGAAGTTAAAGACAGCCGATGTGTATGGTAATCTCAAAATGGGATTGACAGTGAACAGCACACAGGCTAACATCAAAGTCATGAAACCAATCCTGGCCAGGTTTCCTCAGGACACATGGCCCGGGTTTAACAGGCTCGAGTCTGCTGTGCTGCCTCAACAACCTGCTTTGCAGCGGTTGGTTTTGAGATTGCAGGAGTTGGCTCCTGTGGCTATGCTTTCAGGTAGTGGTTCAGCTGTCATGGCGGTTTTCCCCGATGGAGAAGACCTTTCCGAGTTGATCACCGAGCTCGAAGCAGACGGTTTATTCGTAAAAATTGTTGGACCTCACGGCTCGGGCGTTGTGGTTCAGTAGTCGATGATATTTGGGTGATTCTTGTATTGATTGTTTGATCTCGCCACGGAGAGGGAGTACCTTGGATATCTCTGAAATCAGGATTACCCTGCGTGATGACAATAAGCTCAAGGGCTTTGCGAGCATCACTCTGGAAAATGCCTTTGTGATCCGAGGATTGAAGATCATTGAGGGTGCTTCCGGATTGTTCATTGCCATGCCCAGCCGCAAACGCAAGGATGGGACTTTTCAGGATATTGCCCATCCCATCAACATGGCCACCCGCCAGTGGATGGAAAATCAGGTTGTGGCTGCTTATCGACAGGAAATCCAAAAAGTGGAAAATGGGGAAATCCCCCCTCCGACCCGGCACTCGAACTACGATGACGATGGGCATGGCTCCGTCATGGAGGAAAGTTTCTAATTCTTCCATCATCTGATTGAAATCCGTATTTTTTCTGGTTGGGGCGTAGTCAAGTGGCTAAGACACATGGTTTTGGTCCATGCATTCGAAGGTTCGAGTCCTTCCGCCCCAGCCATTCTTTTCTTGATTTTCCTCGCCAAATCGGTTTTGATACCCTCCTCTTTCGTCGTTAGCCCAACCCAAAAGTGCTCACCTTCCAAGATTTTGGAGGCTCCGCTGAATGTATAACGAATTGGTCGTCCTTTCCGGATCTGCTCACAAAGAGATGGGCGAGTTGATCGCCAAAAATCTCAACCTCAGTCTTCTCGAAGTTCAGGCAACCCGTTTTTCAGATGGTGAAGTGAATGTCAAGATCATGGACAATATCCGTGGCACTGATGTATTCATCGTCCAGCCAACCATGCCTCCTGGTGAAAATATTATTGAATTGCTGCTGATGATTGATGCGGTGCGGCGAGCTTCTGCGCGGCGCGTGACAGCCGTTATTCCTTATTTTGGTTATGCCCGGCAGGATCGCAAAGACCAGCCCCGGGTGCCCATTGGCGCCAAATTGATGGCTAATCTGATCACAACAGCCGGGGCAGACCGGGTGCTGACCATCGATTTGCATGCTCCCCAGATTCAGGGTTTTTTCGACATTCCCCTGGATCACATTTATTCGGCGCCGGTTCTGTTGCGCCATTTTGAAGGTTTGAACACCGAAAACCATGTGGTTCTGGCCCCAGATGTGGGATCCATCAAGATGGCCCGCTCTTTTGCCAAGCGCCTGGATTGCGATCTGGCCATTATCGACAAGCGCCGGCCCGAAGCCAACGCCGTGGAAGTGATGAATTTCATCGGGGATGTCAAAGACCGGCATGTGATCATCTTCGATGACATGATTGACACCGCAGGAACGCTCACGGATGCCGCCCGGGTTTGTGTTGAAAATCAGGGAGCTCTTTCGGTGACGGCTTGCTGCACCCATCCGATCCTTTCGGGGCCGGCTCTGGACAGGCTGAACGCATCGCCTATCAAGGAACTTGTTGTCAGCAATACGCTTCCTTTTGACCGGCATCATTTGTGCGACAAAATTAAGGTGCTGGATATGAGTTCCCTTCTGGCAGACGCCATTGAGCGGATTCATCTGGAGAAAACAGTGAGTGCCCTCTTCGTTTAAGAGAAGCTCTGCCACTGTTTCTGACTTCGGGGAAGGCCGAATTTCGGTCTTCCCCTTGACATTTCACAGAACTAGTACTTTTTTAAGGCGTCATTTTGCGGGAACGTTCAACCCTGTCGGCAGTAGCTGGCCATCCGTGGCAGGATGCGCATTCCCAATCAGGCCAAAGGCCAAAAGGTTCCTTGTCGACACAGTTGCGGTGAGCCCTTTCTCTGCTGCCGAAACCTCGGTGGCCACTTAGTTTGGAGGAGACGCCATGGGTCTCGTTAATCTTGAAATTATTCCCCGCACCAGCAAGGGCAAAAACGAAAACCGTCGTCTGCGCGCCCAAGGCCGCATTCCCGCCGTGGTTTATGGCAAGGAACGCGAAAGCATGATGGTGGAACTTGAAGCCCGGCCTTTCACTTTGGCCATGAACCAGCTGGCTGGTCGTGCTGCTATTTTCTCTCTGGCCGTTGGTGAAGCCACTGATGACGATTCCATCGCCCTGTTGCGGGAAGTCCAGCGCAACCCTTGCACGGATGAAATTCTTCATGTGGATTTGATGGAAATTCCTCGTGGCCGCCCCGTGACTGTGGCTGTTGCTGTGCAGGTTGTTGGCGATAACCCCATCGCCAAATCTGGTGAAGCTGCTGTGGCCATGACACTGCAGGCCGTGGAAATTTCCTGCCTGCCTCGGGAATTGCCTGAATACATCACCATCGATATTACGGAAATGGAACTCAACGATAAGATTTTTGTGCGTGATATTGTTATTCCCGTGGGTGAAATTATTACAGATCCTGAAATGCTGGTTCTGAATATCAAGCCTGTGGCCATGGAAATTGAAGAGGAAGAAGAGATCGAAGAAGGCCTTGAAGGCGAAGAAGGTGCCGAAGGCGAAGAGTCCGAGGATGATGAGGATAAGAAGGATAAGAAGGAAGACTAAATCTCCAGTTATTTTCTGGCCTTCAGAGAAAAATTGGTGGATCATAAGAAACGCCTCCAGGAGTAATCCTGGAGGCGTTTCGCCACATCAATACCTGTTTCAGGTGGCTGCAGGAGGCCAAGGTGTCAGAAAATTCTCCTAAAATTGTCGTCGGG
>JAOZJV010000445.1 GCA_029935695.1 Candidatus Krumholzibacteriia bacterium
CGGAAAAATGAATTGCAGGGCAAAAGTCTCCCAGGCCGACTGGTGCTTGCACAGTATAATCCCATTTTCCGCGGGAATGTTCTCCTGGCCGACAATTTCATACTTTACGCCACATACCACTCGCAGCACTCCCATGAGCCAAGTGGACCAACGGGCGACGATCCGGTTGGGAAGGGTTCCCGGCAGAACCAGGCAAAGCAACAAAATCGGCATCAGGCCAATGGTCGCTAAACCAATCAGGATATAAAATACCAGACTCCGCAAAAACAACACGAGAATGCAATCCATTCTTGATCCTACCGGATCAGTCAACCACCACTTCCACCAGGGGCATAGTTTTCAAATACTTATCAGCAGCAGCCTGCATGCTCTCCAGGGTAACCTGCTCGTAAACTGTCAGCGCGTTGAGATAGCTGGGGATGTCATTGTTCAGCTCAGCCATGGCCAGATAATAGGCCTGCCCCATGGATGACAGGCGGCGCATCATCAAACGACCAGTACGGGCGCTGCGAATTTTATCGAGCTCATCCTGGGTGATGGATGAAGCATCAAAATCGGCAATGAAAGATTTGATGGCTTCCAGACCTTCGTCCATACGCTCCACTGGCGGGTTGATCCAGGCGTTGAATTCGCCCAATCCACTGCGCACCGAGAAGCTGGCCCCCACGCTGTAGCTCAGGCCGCGGGTTTCGCGCAGATCCATGGCCATGCGGGTGCTCATGAGAGAGGTCACCAATTTCAAGGACTCGGTGTCCTGGCTGTCCACTGGAACAATGCTTCCCAGACGGATGGCGCTCAGTTCTCCACCCACGGTTTTCCGAACCTGGACTGCTTCAGTGGTCACCGGCAAGGCGGGCAAGCCATCCACAGGCTTGCCGCGACCGGGCAATTTATCTTCGATGAGCTGACGCATTTCCTCGTGGGGATAAGGCCCGACGATGGAGAAAATCAGGTTCTCAGGAGAGAAGGCCTTGCGATAGACCTGGCGCACCTGGTTGAAATCCAAAGCGGCCAGACTTTCGGCGCTGCCTTCAGCAGGCTGCACAAGGGGGTGCTCTCCGTAAAGAATTTCTTCGAGAGTGCGGTTGGCCACACTGCGGGCGCTGGCCGACTGGTCGCTCATGCTCTCCACCCGCTCAGTCCGGATCTTTTCGAAATCTTCATCATCGAAGGCCGCGTGCTGGATTTCACGAATCAGCATGTCCAGCATTTCCGGACCGTACTGGCTGGCCAGCTCGATGCGGATGAAACTGAAATGGCCATTGGTGTAATAGTTGTCCATGGGGATGCGGTCATCATCCACCAGCTTGACCACAGCGCCCAGTTCGCGCAGTTGGCGGGCCATACAGGAATGATCGCAACCGGCATAACCTTCAGTGAGCATGCGGTGCACCAGATCAAGGGCACCGGCGTGGGCGTTTTCCATGTCGAGCATGGCGCGGCCGCGCACCGTCAGGTGGATAGCCATCAGCGGACTGTCAGCATTGGTCTGGCTGACGAGGACGGCGCCGTTGGCCAGTTCGCTGCGGTCCACTTTCAAGACTGTGGGTGCTTTGGCAACCGGCTTCTCTTTTTCTTCAGGCTTTTCATCAGTGCTGCCCATGCCCTGCTTTTTCATGGCCGCCAGCATGGCCGGAGGCATCTTCATTCCTTCGGGCATTTTCATACCGGCAGGCATGCCGTCCATGGGGCCTTCTTCTTCACTGCTTTCCTTCTCAATGAGCACGGCCAGGCAAGGAGAATCGATGAGCCAATTGGTCATGGAACGGGTCACATCTTCGGCGGTGACTTCGTGCAATTGCTCCAGGTAGGAGACAAAGAAATCGGCTCCGCCGAGGGCCACGGGCTCGGCAATGTAAATACCGGTCATGCGCAACTGCTCGCGTTCCAGAAGAGTTGTGGTTTGGGACATACGCACGATGCCCAGAATATCTTCCTCCTGCACACCCATCTCGATGGCGCCGGTCAGGGTGTCCTGAACCAGACGGTAAAGAACGGCGGGATCGGTTTCGGCCTTCAGTGAGAAGTGCAAAGTCAGGCGGCCAAAGCCAGGAGCTTTTTCCCAGCCCCAGTCAAAGCCCGGGCGGATGTCTTCATCCATATCTTCGAGGGCACGAGTCAGGATGCCACCGCCTTCGAGGTCCAGCAACTGGGCCATGACCAGGAAAGAGAAAAATTCGGGCATGCCGTAGGTGGGCGCCTCGAAAGCCAGGGCCAGGATACGCTCATCCCCTGCCCGGCGGGTGATGGAAGTGGTGCGATTGACGTATTCCGGCAAACGCAAACCGGACCGGTCAACGGTGCCCGGAGCGATGGATCCATAATACTTCTCCAGCATTTCGAGGGCTTCATCCCGGTCGAAATTTCCAGCCAGAGTGAGGATCATGTTGTTCGGCACGTACCACTTTTTGTAGAAGTCGTAAACATCGTCGCGCACCATGTGCTCGATGGTGCTTTTGGTTCCCAGAGTGGGCAGCCCTAAACTGGTTCCACCATAAAGAGCCTGGCGCAAGGCCACTCCCGTGTCATGGCCGGGCCAGTCGCGTCCCTGTACAATTTCACCCAGGACGATGCCCTTTTCCTTTTGGAATTTTTCTTCGGGCAAATTAGAGTGGAACAGCATCTCGGACTGCAACTCGATGCCGGTTTCCAGTCCCACCGCCGGGATCACCATCATGTAGTTAGTGAAGAAATCGGTGGTGTTGGCGTTGTTGTAGGCACCGGCCCGGTCCGCCATGTCATACTGCTCTTCCTGGGTGTACTTGGTTGACCCGTTGAACAGCAGATGTTCCAGCATGTGGCTCATGCCACTGGTGCGGAAATCTTCCCAGGCCGAACCAACCTTCACCTGGGTGAAGATGCCCGCCATGGGCTGAGCGGGATTGTGCATGAGGATGACCTCAAGCCCGTTTTCCAGGCGCAGCACTTCCACATTTTCGGGCAAGGGGTAGAACACCGGGTCCAGGTTGGGATCCAAGTATTGGCCGTCCACCGGGGCAGCCCCGGACACAGAAACACAAGCCACCACCATGACGACAGAAAGTAACAAGTTCCTCACGCTGAATATCCTCCAAAAAAGATGTATTTCGCTCAGGCCTGACCGGCCTCGGCACCATCAATAATTCCAACAAAGTCTTCGGCCTTCAATGCGGCCCCACCAATCAAGCCACCATCAACATCGGGCAGGCCGATGAGTTCCCGGGCGTTGCCTGGCTTGCAGCTTCCTCCGTAGAGAATGCGCATGTAATCGGCCACTTCCTGGCCCATAATCTCCACCACAACCTTGCGGCTGAAGGCATGAATTTCCTGGGCCTGCTCGGGCGTGGCGGTCTCGCCGGTGCCAATGGCCCAAACCGGCTCGTAAGCCAGAACTGTGTTGTAGGCATTGGCAAATTCCAGTTTGGGCAGGACGGCTTCCAGTTGCTGGCGCACCACTTCTTCGGCCCGGCCGGCTTTGCGCTCATCAAGAACTTCCCCAAAGCAGAAAATTGCCTTCAGGCCGGCTTCGTGAATGCGGTTGATTTTGGCCACGAACATGTCGTCGGTTTCCTTCTGGTATTCACGACGCTCGCTGTGGGCCACGATCACATACTGAACGCCTGCTTCTTTGAGCATATCCACG
>JAOZJV010000446.1 GCA_029935695.1 Candidatus Krumholzibacteriia bacterium
TTCCATGAGCACCGAACCGGTTGTGGTGCCTGCCGGCGAACCGCTGGATGTGGAACTGACAGGCCTGACTTCCGATACCCTGTGTGATTACCGTTTGCACTACCGTCTGGCCGGTTCAACCGATGCTTTTGAATCGGGAGAGATCCGCCACTTCCGAACCCAACGCCAACCCGGATCAGAATTTGTCTTCACCATCCAGGCCGACAGCCACATCTGGGAGAGTTGGGCTGCCGCCGATCCCGAAGATGATCACCTCAAACTCTACGTGCGCACCATTGACAACGCCACTGCCGATAATCCCGATTTTCATATCAGCATGGGCGACTACGCCATGACCGAGTACAGCCAAACAACCCAACATGCCCGAGACCGCTACCTGGTGCAGCGTCCTTTCCTGGACCGCATGCTGCATTCGGTGCCCTTCTTTCTGACCATCGGCAACCACGAAGGCGAACTGGGCTACTACCACACGGTGGGCGAACCCATGCCCACCTGGGCCGAAAAAGCCCGTCTGGATTTTGTGCCCAATCCTGCGCCCAATGATTTTTATTCCGGTTGTCCGGAGCCTGCGGCAAGTGGCGGAGATTTGCGCGAAAGTTACTTCAGCTGGGAGTGGGGCGATGCCCTTTGCGTGGTGCTGGATCCTTATTGGTACACCATGGAGCGGCCGTTTCATAATTCTGACCCTGCCCTCGGTGGAGGCTGGGCCTGGACCTTGGGACTTGATCAGTACAACTGGCTTCATCAGGTGATCAATGAATCGGACCGGCGCTGGAAGATTGTTTTTCTGCATCATCTGGTGGGCGGGATTGATCATGGCAATTCGGCCTATGGACGCGGAGGAATCGAGACTGTTAAATTTGAGGTGGCCGGGAATCCGTCTTTTGAATGGGGCGGCGAAGGCGTCACGGGAATGGATGAGTTTGGATTGTGGCGGCCTGAATTTCAGCATGGTCCTATTCATGACATGTTGGTCGATGCGGAGGTTTCTGTGGTCGTCACGGGGCATGATCATTTTTATGCCTGGCAGGAATTTGAAGATCTGGTTTATCTGACAGTTCCTCAGCCTCAGGATCGGTTGTATCAGTATGGTGGTATGGAGCCTGGGCAATATACGGAAGGTACGTTGTTGCCTAATTCCGGGCATGTGCGCTTCAGGGTCGGTCCGGAGGAATTGACGGTGGATTATGTGCGGGCTTTTTTGCCGTGTGAGGGTGTGAACGGTTTGGTGAGTGATAGCCATACGCTGGGCAGTCCTCTTTCGGCGGTGGAGAGTGAACCGGTTATTGGTAATCGGATGGTGATTTCTCCTAATCCTGTTTGTGGGAAGACGACCATTCGTATGATGGCTAATAACTCAGGATTGGATTCAGGATCGGGCTCTGGGGAGCTGCGGATTCATGATGTGGCTGGGCGGTTGGTGAAGGTTTTGGTGGCGGATGATGATGGGGCGTTTCAGTGGAATCGGTATAATCAGTGGGGACAGCCGGTGGCTTCAGGGGTTTATTTTGCGACCTGGAAACGCGGGGGCAAGCGGGTGACTGGGCGGATGGTGGTGGTTCGGTAGCTCGTGTGTTAGTCGGAATCAGGCTCCCAGTTCATCACCAGTTTTCGTTTATTTTGGGCGCAATCTCGCAGGTAGAGGTTGATGAGGGTTTGGTAGGGGATTCCAATTTCTTCTGCCAGTTCTTTAAAATACTGGATGGTTCCTTTTTCCAAACGGATGGTGACCTGTTTTTTCAGGCGGTTGGCGTAGGGGTTGGGTTGGCTGTTGGAAAAGTCGTAATTATTTTTCATTTTTTTCTCCGTATTTCAGTAAAACAGTTAGGTTTTTGAAATCAAATTCAATACAGAACAAGCTACTGTGTGTTTGGTACATGTGGTCCTTGAAAATGTTGCCCCCGCAACTATTAATTGTGTTTTATTAGGCATAAGGACCAAACAAAATAGTTGCGGGGGCAACGTTATTGACCAGAGGTACTAAGACAACAGAGAGAACCGAGAATACTGCCCAGTATGGCGGGTAATTTACCGAAATAAGCGAAGAAATCAACAATCAATGGCTGTGAGTCGGGATTTCCGGGGAACTGATCCCCGGGGAGCAAATCTCCTACTTAAAAATCTCCACCCTCTTCCATTTCCCACTCTCAAACCGCCGCCACATGGCCAACCCCATAAACAGATAACAAACTGATGCACCCATCCACGCAGAAAATACACTGCCATCGCGGAAAACAATCAAATACCAGGTCAGCGGAATAAATCCCGCCCACATGATCCCCAAGGTCACAAGCATGGAATACATCGTATCGCCCGCACCCTGCAAAATGCCGCTGCCGAGCATACGCAATCCGTCAAAATACTGGAATATAGCCGCAGCCACGGCCAGACTGCCGCCCAATACCAGAACCTCAGGATCGTTGGTGAAAACACGGAAAACCCAATCCCGTCCGAAAATCACAACGATAGCTAGCAAAATCGAATAATACGATCCCAGTTTGAACGCCTGCCGGCCATAGACCGCCGCCGTATCAGGCTTGCCTTCACCAATCCAATTGCCGGTCAATACACTGGCCGCGGTGGTCAGTCCCCACAAGGGCATAAACGAAAAACTGAGCAACTGAATGGTGATTTGGCTGGCGGCCAACTGCACGGTTCCGATGGTGCCCACAAAGATGGTGAACATCAAAAACCCTGTCATATCCATGAAGCCTTCGGCGGCAGCGGGCATACCAACGCGCACCATGTTGCCGATGGCTTTGAGATCGGGACGGCGCCAGTGATGGATCTGATATTTGCGGCGCAGCCTGGGTTCGAGAGCCCACACAATCAGGGCCACGGCGTTAACGAAGGTACCAATGCTGGTGCCGATGGCCGCGCCTTTGATGCCCATGGCGGGCATGGCCAGAAATACGTTGCCGCCGATGGTGATGCCGGACCAGCCAAAAATCAGCCACACATCCAGAATGAGATTCAATGCGTTGCCGATGATTCCTGCGTACATGGGCACCCGCACGTCGCGCCGGCCCTGGAAGAAACCCATCAGGGCAAAAATCAGCTGGGTGGAAATCGCACTCAGACTGCGCCACTTGATGTAGACGTAGGTCAGTTCCTGCACTTCGGCGGGGTTGCGGGTCCAGGGCAGAACCAGATAGGAGTGCCAGCCGAGAACAGTCAGGATCGCGCCGGTAAAAAGGGCAATGTAAATACCCTGCCAGGTGTAATGCCCAACCGCTTGATCATCACCGCGGCCGTGCGCCTGGCTGACGAATGTTCCGGTGATGCGGCTCAGATTGTTGAACAAGCTTTAAGTAGCCCAGGTGAGCATGCCGCCCAAACCGGCAGCGGCCAGGGAGACACTGTTGACACGGCCGAGCATGGCGGTGTCGACAGTCCACATCAACGTCTGGCTCAGCATGGTCAGAATAGTGGGGGTGGCCAGGGCCATGATCTCACGACCGTGATGCACCCTGAAAATGGAGCCAAAGCTCGGCCTGGTATTTCTGGATGATTCAGTCATGAAAGCTTTGCCATTCCGACCATTCTTTGTAAATTCATAAGCGACTCAACACCAAAAGGCTTTTCATCCACAGGAAAAAGTATCAAACTCATGGTGACCA
>JAOZJV010000954.1 GCA_029935695.1 Candidatus Krumholzibacteriia bacterium
TGGGCATGATCATCATCCGCGCTTTCACCACCCCCCTGGAAAAAGCAGTGGAAAGTGCCGAAGGTATTGCCGACGGAAACCTGGATCAGAAAGTCGACCTGGTGGGCAACGACGAAATCGGACAGCTGGGACAGGCCATGGAAAAAATGATTGTGGAGCTTGGGGCCAACCGGGATCTCCTGGAAGACCGGGCGCGCAGTCAGCAATTCCTGATCGACCAGGTCACCGAAACATCCCGGGAAATTGCCTCGGGATCGACCATGGTTGCTGTCTCGAGCTCCGTTGTCTCAAGGGGTACCACCGATCAGGCGGCATCCCTGGAAGAGATCAACTCCTCCATGGATATGATCACGACTCAAATCAAATCCACAGCTGACAATGCCGAACGTGCTGATGGTCTGGCTTCCGATACTCAACAAGCCGTGGTCAACAGTACGGCGCAGATCGACACCCTGACCCTGGCCATGAATGACATTCACAACTCCAGTGAAGAGATTTCCAAAATCATCAAAACCATTGACGACATTGCATTCCAGACCAACCTGCTGGCTTTGAATGCCGCCGTTGAAGCCGCCCGCGCCGGCAAGCACGGCAAGGGTTTTGCGGTAGTTGCTGAAGAGGTTCGGAATCTCGCCGGCCGCAGCGCCAAGGCTGCCCGGGAAACGGCTGGCCTCATTGATGTCTCAGTGACTCGGGCCGATCGTGGTTTGGACTCGGTGGAGAACACCTCCACAGCGCTGAAGGAAATATCTTCCACCGTCAACCTGACCGCTGGTTTGGTAGCCGAAATCACCACCACAGCCAATGAACAGGCCTCTGGCATTGAACAAATCCGTTCAGCTCTGGGCCAGGTTGGGGCTGTGGTTCAGCAGTCAGCTTCCAGTGCCGGAGAAACGGCTGTGGCATCTGAAAAGCTTTCGGTCCAGTCGGACCGGCTCAAGACACTTTTGGAAAAAAGTACTGATGAGCTTGAATACGATATCACGAAGAACTTTGAGCATTCAGAAGAAGAAATCGAATTGGTGCTGACTTAGGTATCAGGATAATCAGAAACGGCCGGCCACCGCATATTCGGAGGCCCGCCGTTTCTTGTGGTTTGGAAAATTATTTAA
>JAOZJV010000447.1 GCA_029935695.1 Candidatus Krumholzibacteriia bacterium
TGGAGACGTGAACAAAACCACCGCCGGTGCCAGTTATGGGCAGTCTGATATTTCAGGAAACTGCATGTTGTTTGAAGGGATGGCCAATCTGGATGTTGAAGTGGGGGAGTCCACTATTCTTCAGGTCACCGGTGGTTGGCGCATTGCCGAGGTGGAAACATTTAAAATCGCAGGCGCTCCAGCCCTTGACCCTGATGGTCAGGAAATGAGTTTGGATTACACCGGATTCACGGCCCGGGTGGGGCTCAAATACCGGTTTGGTAGTGAGGATGAGTAGACGGCGCCGTATATTAATTAGATGATATCAGGGCACTAAGAAACTATTCTTCCAGCATTTTATTCAACCGGTCAATTTCTTTCTGAATGTCGCTTTGTTCCAATCGGGGATACAGAATTTCCGATTTGCCCAGAGGCCGCCCTGGCTCAATGGGCTGCAGACCTTCAGTCCAGCCACCGGCCCAAAGATCAGTCTTCATTCCCATCCAGTTCCAGAGTTTTTCCATGCCAAAGGGAATCACCGGAGCCAGCATCAGACACAGCAGACGGAGGATTTGGAATGTCACTCCGAGAATATGCCCGCACCGCACAGGGTCTGTTTTGCGAACTTTGAACGGAGCCGCTTCATCAAAGTAGCGGTTCCCTTCCTGACCAGCATGGACACAGATTTCCATGGCAGCCTTGAACTCGAACTTCTCCATGTGTTCAGTCCACTTTTCCAGATCGCTTTCCAATTTGGCAAGGGCACTGCGGTCCAGGTCCGTCATCATCTCTTCGGACCACTCGGGCACTTTTCCCTCAAAGTGTTTGTTGGTGAAAGTGAAAACCCGGTTGATGAGGTTGCCAAACTTATTGCCCAGCTCGCCATCGTTTTTGGCCTGATAACCTTCCCAGGTGAAGTTCGTATCCCGGGTTTCCGGCAGGTTCCGGGCCAACGTGTAGCGAAGGGAATCGGCGCTGAATTTCTCCAGAAATTCCGGCAGCCACACGGCAAAACCGCGGCTGGTGGATAGTTTCTGGCCTTCCAGATTCAAAAATTCATTGGCCGGTACGTTATCCGGAAGAATGTAATTTTCGCTGTGGGACATAAGCATGGCCGGGAAAAAGAGGGCATGGAAGAAAATGTTGTCCTTGCCGATGAAATGCACGAGTCGGGTTTCTTCATCCTGCCACCAGGTGCGCCAGGCTTCTTCGTTGCCGCCGGCCAGGGCCCATTCTCTCGTGGCGGAGATATAACCGATGGGCGCGTCGAACCACACATAGAAAACCTTGCCTTCATGATCAGGCAGCGGCACAGGAACGCCCCAGTTCAGATCGCGGGTGACGGCGCGGTCTTTCAATTCATCATCAAACCAGCTCTTGCAGTATTGCTGCACGTTGGGCTTCCACTCCGGGTGCTTGGCGATGAAAGCTTCCAGTTTTTCCTGCAAATCGCCCAGGGGCAGAAACCAGTGAGTGGTGGGGCGCAACTCCAGCGGAGAATTATCCAGGACACTTTTGGGATTGATCAATTCCGTCGCGTCATAAGTGGCCCCGCAGGATTCGCACTCGTCGCCCCGGGCTCCTTCGGTTTTACAGCGGGGGCAGGTGCCTTCGATGTAGCGGTCGGCCAGAAAGCGGTCCTGAGCGGCACTGTAGAATTGGTCTTTGGTGTGTTGCGTGAACAGACCCTGGGCATGCATGTCGGCAAAGAAAGCCTGGGATGTTTCGGTGTGAATGTCACGACTGGTCTGGCTGAAATTGTCAAAGCTCATGCCAAAATCATCGAAGCTTTTTTTGATGGAGGCGTAGTTGCGGTCCACCACTTCTTTGGGGGTGATACCCAGCCTGTCGGCGGTCAGGGTGATGGGGACGCCGTATTCATCGCTGCCACAGATATAGAGGACTTCTTCGCCCCGCAGGCGCAGGAAGCGGGCATAAATATCAGCAGGCAAATATGCACCGGCCAGGTGGCCCAAATGGATTTCGCCATTGGCGTAGGGCAGGGCGCTGGTGATCAGGGTGCGTTTGAAATTGGCGGAACTCACGACGGGGCCTCCGGTGGAGATAGTTTCAGGGAATGGGACCTGGGGAACTTAACCCATGACTGGGAGGGAAGCAATCCAATGTCGAGATCCATGTGGAGGTTCTCCCTGGATTCTGAAATTGGTCCTGACTTAAACATCCAGACTCGAAATATCCTCTCCGGGATGATCCGGATGGGGCCAATAGGCTTCTTCCGGAGGAGGGGCTTTGGGAGTAAAAATGGCAATCAAAACCAAGGATGTATAAAGGAGTCCCACCAGCAAATCAGGCAACCAGTGCGGAAAGACATGAAGCCCTGACAGAAACTTCTCCGGACCCGCAGGGGCCAGACGATGCCCAATCCAAGCCAGAAGAAATAATGCGAAAATGAAACGGAAATTCCTCATCAACCGAGCCCTGAAAGCCTGAATCCTGGTCAGGTGAAACCGTGGACAGAGAAGGTCATCAGCCACTTGGCAGCCCCAATCCTTGTCTGTGCTGGTTTGATCCCGGCGCAGGATACCGCCATAGAAGTTTTCCTCCATCATGCGAACCCGGGCGCGCCAAACATCAAAGAAACGAAACCGGCGGGCTTCAATAACCAGAAAAATGACATTGACGAACATTCCCAGCAGCAAGGCTTCCGTGGCATAGACCGGATTGTTCAAACTGGTGGTCAAAATGGCCAGCGTGGAAATAATCGCCCAATTGGTGGTGGTGTCCAGACGGGTGCGCCAAACCATTGAGCGGTACATCTCCGCCCGATAAAAATGCGCCAGGGCGGTGATGTATTCGCTCCGTGTGAGCTGAGATTCTTCAAAGTCCGGGGGTTGTATTTTGGCCTGGTTGAAGGCCCTTGGGGGCTTGCTGTCTGGAGGAAGCGCTGACATCCCTTTTCGACCTTTCGCAAGATGAAAATTCCCAATGATTTGAAATTGCTACCCTCTAACATGCTCAAACAGGTAACTGGGGGCAAGTGGCCATTGAAGGGTCATCGAAAATTTTGTGCGCATGAAGCAGAATACGGTTATACTCTTGTAAATCTTTTTGACAGGTCTGAAGCAGACCTAAGCCTTTACACTGGGTGGGTTGCGATAAAAATGAAGAAGATAAAACCGATTCTCGTTGTCTTTGTTTTCCTGATGATGCTGGGGAATTTATCCTTCGCCGTCGCAGCTGACCAAACTTCTGAACAAGGGGACAAACCTGTGCAATTTCTTTTTATCCATCATTCCTGCGGCGGACAGTTAATGGCTGATGTTGGCAGCGACAACGGGAGCAAATGCATTTATTCGAGCCACCCCAACGGCGGTGGATTGCGTGCACTTTTGGAGGGAAGCGGCTATGCTGTCAATGAAGCATCCTATGGGTCTGTCGTGGGTGATAAAACGGATATTTGCCATTGGAATAAGAAATTCCGGGATCAGATGGATCTCGTTCTCAAAATAAAAAATCAGGATGATACTTTACCCGAGGGAATCACCAATGATGTGGTAGCCTTCAAATCCTGTTTCCCCAACAACAATTTTACAGGAGACGGGACCGAACCTGGCGATCCGGATTCCTGCCAGCTGACCCTTGCCAACGCCAAGGCAGCTTATAACTCCCTGCTTCT
>JAOZJV010000955.1 GCA_029935695.1 Candidatus Krumholzibacteriia bacterium
TCCTCTTGATTTAGAAGAGGAAGAGATCCTGCTCTAAACAACTCTCCAAAATTCAGACCCAACCGGCGGCCCTGTGGCCGCCGGTTTTTGACTACCCGCTGGTTTTTCCCCGGCCGCAGTGCCATAATGCCTTCCACCAAGCCCACACCAGCAAAGAGGAAAGCCCATGTTCCAACGCAAGCCCCTGCGCGACGATGTGCAGAAGGAAATCCTGAACCGCATTGTTGATGGCCGCCTGGCTGCCGGCAGCCGCATCAACGAAACACATCTGGCCACAGATCTGGGCCTGAGCCGCACTCCCTTGCGCGAAGCCATGATCACCCTGGTGGCCCGGGGCTTTCTCAAAAGTGACATGGGCCGGGGTTTCGCCAATCCGGCCCTGGATCCGGTGCAATTCAAGGAAATCCAGGCCATGCTCTGCCGTTTGGAGCCCTTTGCCCTTTCCCAGGCTAACACCCTGAGTCCGCAAACGGTGATGGAACTGAACAATCTGGTGAACAGGGCCCGCCTGAAAATGGGACGTGAGCCCATGTGGCCAGAGCAGGCTGAAGCCCTGACAGTGCTCATTGGCGGGTGGTCTGAATTGCTCATGAGCCATGGCCGCAGCCAGATGCTCCAGGAAGAAATCAGCCGTTTGCAGGGACTGTCCAGCCGCTATTGGTATGCTGTAGCCCGCCAGGGCTTTCCTTTTGAAGACCTGCTGGCTTCCTATACTCAATTTTACGAATTATTAAGAAGTGGCCGAACCGAAGATGCGTGCGGTCTCTGGGAAGATCAGACTAATTATTTTGCCGTGGCGGCCACTAATATTCTCATGGAGAACCGTAATCTTGCATCAAAATAAATAAAAAACCTCGTTGGCCTTGGAAACCCAAGGAGTTAAGATGTTTTGTACGACCAAATCACTTAACCAACGAGGTGAGATAAACGATGCCACAAGGATTCCTTCCATTCCAGTACGAAAAAGAGCACAGCGGTGTTGGAGTCACCGCTCAAGCTGGCCTCCCGCTTTACTTGGATCTGGCTAAGGTCGTTAAAATACACAAACTTATCGAGCGCCATTTTCGCCATCTCGGTCCTACCCAGGGCTGGACTGTCGTTCAACAAAT
>JAOZJV010000024.1:0-2425 GCA_029935695.1 Candidatus Krumholzibacteriia bacterium
CCGCCTCTAAAATGGGATCGCCTTCTGATTGCAGATTTTCGCGGGTGGGCACCACTTCCACATCCGGCACCACGCCCACTCCTTCGAGAACTTCTCCGCCTTCGGAGATATAGTTGGCGATGGCATACTGGAAGCCGTCGCCGTTGGGAAGTTTTTCAATCATCGACGGCAGGGCCGCTCCGGCGGTGCGCATACCGAAAACCCGGGCCAGTTTCAGATCCTGCAGACCACCGGCAAAGATCTCGCTGGTGGAAGCGCTGAGGTCATCAATGAGCAAAGCCACCCGGCCATGGTAACCATTGGCCCGGGTGTTGATGATGAAATTGAACTCGCCGGTGCGCATGATCATGGTGCCCAGGCGTTGTCCTTTTTCTTCGACAAACCAACCGGCCATACCCATGGCCATGGCTCCGAGGCCTCCGGGATTGCCCCGCAAATCGATGATCACCCCGGGCAAATCCTGGAAAGATTCCATGGCTTTGTTGTAATCGCCCATGACCGTCATCACGTCGAGAAAGAAGTTAAATCCGAAGTAGCCGATGTCACCTTCGAGGATATCCTGCTTTGTCCACACCATTACTTCGGGCAGGTTGCCCATGGTGAAAGGGTGGCCGGGGGCCGGCCCAAGCACTAAATCAAGCTTCACTTCTTCGTTGTTTCCATCCAGAAAAACCACGGGAATGGTATCGCCCTCATCGCCCGTCAGCCTGGATTCTACCGATCGGCTTAAAACCATACCGGCAGTGGTTCCTCCATGCAGGTACTCCTGCAAGCGGTCGATGCGCTCCTCAAGATTCACCGATCCGATGCTGATGATTTCCCAGCCGGGTTTGACACCGCTGGCTGCCGCCGGTGAAGCCTGATTCACTGCGGTGACAAGGACTTGTTGTTCAATAACCCGGAGGTCCAATCCACTGTGCCCTACCGCACCGGAATGGCTGAGCTGGCGGCCGTCATCGTCAATGCCCCCGGTGCCCGCGGCATCGTCATAAATATCAGCGGGGTAAATGACAAAGTGGGATTGTTCCAGGCGTTGAATCATTTCCTGCATGGGCTTGCGGGCTTCGGGCATGGTGGTGGCCACTGCAACCTGTGGCCGCAATTCTTCACCGATAGCCGGCCAATCCAGGCCACCGAGGGTTTCGTCATAGTGTTTTTCGGAAATGGTTGTCCACACCATGTCGAATGAGTCGAGGTTCAGTTGTTGTTGCTCGGGCGTCAGAGGTGGCGTGTTACCGTTGGTTTTGGCCGTTGGGTCCGAGGCGGCGCAGCCAGTGCCAACCAGCGTGCAGAGCAGGCAAAGAATCAGCAAATCAAGTGGACGCTTGGGTTGATTCACGGGAGGGCCGTCCTTCCGGGGTGCTTGAGAACAGGTGGATTTCCTCAAGTGTGGAAGGAATTACCGATTTTGTAAACCACAGGTTGTGATGTTTCCCCGGGCAAGAGGTTTTGCCCGGGGAAAATACATCCAGAATTTAACGGTATAAAGCTTTTAAGCTGTCAAAGGTTTCAAGCTGAGTTGCAACAACGCAGCCTTCATTGTCAATCTCCACCTCTCCATTAATGGTCCAGTATTCTTCATCCATTTCGCAGCAATGAAGAAGCGCCGACGAATAATCTTCCACCAAACCATCGGAGTAACTGAAATGATTGTTTTCGATGATCTGGCAATATGACAGGGCGGCATAACTTGCTCCTGTGATATAGATGCCAGCCCCAACGGTGTAGGAGCCATTTCCTGTGATCACACACCGGGCCATGTCAATGGAGCTGCCGCCTTCAACTGCTAAACCACCTCCGGCAACCATGCCAATATTATTTTCAAAAGTACTGTCGACGATTGTACCCGTCACCCCACTCAAATACAGGCCACCACCGTGTATCATCGTTTGGTTACCACTGAATGAACAATCAGCCATGGACAGACTGCACCCCTCCAATGCCATGGCTCCACCATCCTCACCGCCGTAATTCTCCGAAAAGGAACATCCCGTTATATTCAGTGAACCTTCGTTAAGATAGATAGCTCCGCCGACACAGCTGCTGGGGACGGTGTTGTACCGGAAACTGGAATTTTCAACCAGAACATCGCATGAACGGGCACTGAGTACCGCCCCATTCTGGAATGCGCCAATATTCTCGAAGATACAATCCTGGATCACTACCGATGTTGAGAAAACATCCAGCAGAGCTTCCCAGGAGTCAGGAGATCGGAAGGTGATGGATTCGAGGCGGAGGCTATAATCTCCTGAAGATCCGGAAACATCCACCAAACCCCAGGATTCTCCGGCCATGGCGACAACAATATCCTCAGGATTTCCCGTATCACCTCGCAGAGTGACCAAAGCGGTGAACTGACCGGCTGTTTCATATTCACCGGACAGGAAAAGAACCAAATCACCATCTGCTGCAGTTTGGGTCGCTC
>JAOZJV010000024.1:2435-14230 GCA_029935695.1 Candidatus Krumholzibacteriia bacterium
AATCACATGGGTGGCGGCGAAACTTACGCCAGCGATAGTCATGATCAGAATAATTAAAACCGAATTCCTTAAAAACTGTAAACTCATAGCGCACTCCAATTTGCGTGTGGGGCTTTCCTTAGGGTACTGAATGACACAGGCTTGTCAAATTTGCCCCTTTCATTCCGAGTGAGCGGAATGGTCAAAATTTTCTATTCCATGGGCAACTCTATCCGGAAATGATTGAAAATAATCCCGTAATCATTTATCATTAAATAGAGCAGAGATGCAAAAGCCTTGGTCGGGTTCGCCTTCCCGATTTCCCAATCCCGAGAGAAACCACATGCATAAGAGTGCCATTCGCCAGATTCTCCCCCTTCTGCTGACCATTTTGGCTGCAACTTCCGCAGGCGCGGCTGTTTTTGATCGCCTGGTGCCCACTTCATCTGAAGCGATGGCCCTGCAAACCCCGGCCCCCACCGGGCGCATTGTGATCAAATTCACCGACGAATCTCAGCTTTTGGTGTCAGAAAGTGGTCTCCTGGGAGCCGATTCGGCAACTTTGGAACGTTTAACGGGCTTGGTGGCTGAAATTTCTTCCCGCAGCGGTTTTCAGCGCCGTTTCACCGCCACCATGGATCAAATCGACACCGAGAGGCTTGCGGGCGAGAATCGCATCAAACACGCCTTGCCAAACCTGAACCGTTACGCCGTGGTGGATTTGAGCAGCCGGTCCGGCGACCCATCCTATCTGCTTCTGGCGTTGAAAAAAATACTGGCTGATCCCTCAGTGGAGACGGCGTTTCTGGAACCCCGCGCCGTGCCGGCATCTTTGGGCTTTGATGCCTTCACCGGACATTACAGCGCTCCTGAATGGCCCCAAACGCAGCAGAACGACCGCACCAGTACTCCTGATTTTTCCAGCAGTCAGGGTTACCTGGGCCCTGCTCCTGAAGGCGTCAACGCCTGGGCCGTGGCCGATGTGGCCGGCGCCCTGGGGGGCGATCTGCAGATCGTCGATGTGGAGGGCGCCTGGGTGTGGGATCATGAAGATCTGTCTTTTCCTTTTTACAATCCCGGCGGGATGTATCCCGACCAGTCCTGGCGCGACCACGGCACTGCAGTGCTGGGTGTGATCAGCGCCCCTGATAATGGATACGGTGTGCGTGGCATCACTCCGGACGTAGCGGTGGGCGGCGTGGCCGTGCAATCGTATTCCGTGGCCGAAGCCATCAACCTGGCCTGGCGGGCGGTCAACCCCGGCGACGCGGTGGTCATTGAGCTGCACGCTCCCGGACCCAACGCCACAGGTGAAGGACAAGAGGGTTACGTGCCCATGGAATTCTGGCAGGATAATTTTGATGTCATCCAGATCGCTTCAGCCAACGGCCGCATCGTCTGCGAAGCAGCCGGCAACGGCGGCGAAGATCTGGACGCCCCAGTGTACGGCTATTTATTCGACCGTGATTATCGCGACTCGGGAGCCATTCTCGTGGGAGCAGCCACCATGCATGGCGATCCCGAATGGTTCACCAACTACAGCGACCGCGTGGATTTGAACGGCTGGGGATCCCAGGTCACAACCTTGGGATATGGTGATCTGCAGGGTGAGCCCTACAATCCCGAAGCCGAGTTCTACACCTCTCATTTTTCAGGCACATCCAGCGCCACCCCCATTGTGACAGGAGCCGTGCTGGCGTTGCAGGGTATCATCAAGGAAGAGTCGGATTCCGTCCTCGACCCCATTCTCATGCGCGACATCCTGGTGCAGACCGGCAGTCCTCAAAACGGAACCCGGCACATTGGTCCGCGCCCCGACATTCTGGCTGCCTGGACCGAGACCCAGATTGGTTTCGGAACAGTGACCGGAACCATCACCGACGCTGTCAGTGGCTTGCCCATCGCCGGTGCGATTGTGCATCCCGAGGGCGCCAATTACGAAATGGTCACCGATGAAACCGGAATGTTCAGCATTGGCTTTCCCACCGGTTTGGTGAATCTCGAAATTTCTTCATTTTTTCACGGCAGTGATGTCATTGTTGCGGAGATTATTGGTGGAGAAACAACCAATATGATCATTCCCCTGTCTCCCTTGCCTACCGTTACAGTGGTGGGTCATGTGACCAGTCAGGTTGCTGGTGATCTGACGGGAGTGCGCGCTACAGTTTTTGACGCACCACTGATTCCCGGTGATATATCTGATTCCGGGAATTTCACGATTGAGGGCGCTCCGGAAGGCCGTCCGTTCCGGTTGTTGGTGGACAATGCTCCATATCATGGCGCTGACCTGGCCCAGGTTCTGCCCGAGGCCAATGCACAAAATGAAAACCATCTGCATTTCCAGTTGGCCGAAGTGGAAAATCATTTCGAAACATGGTGGGAAGGTTTCAGCGATCCTGCAGAAATCTGGACCTGGGGAACACCCGTAAGTGGCCCAGTCAGTGGTTTCAGCGGTGAAAAATGCTGGGGTGTGGGCATGGACGGTGAAGGCTATCCAGACAATGCCATCGCCTCTCTGGTTTCCCTGCAGCACAACCTTTATGGCGCCGGGCAGGCCCTGCTCTCATTCCATTATTGGAGCGAAATTGAATCTGGTATGGACGGAGTGAAATTGCAGATCATGCACAACAACAGCTGGATCGATCTGCAGCCGGAAACGCCCTATGACAGTGACCGGATCAATGCCCTGAACGCCGCACCAGGCTGGACTGGAAACAGTGATGGTTGGCGGGGAGCAGTTTTCGACTTGCTGCCCTACACTGACAGCTACATCCAATTCCGGTTCTTTTTCGGTGCGGACAACAGCATCAGCGATGGCGGGTTTTATATTGATGATATCACCCTGGATATGGGCGACGTCGTTACCGCAGTGCAGATGCAGCCTGAAGCGCCTGCAGCTTTTGTCCCCCGGGTGAATGTTTATCCGAACCCCTTCAATCCCCAAACCGAAATTGCCTGGGAAATCACCAGGGCCGGACCTTTGAATATTGAAGTGTATGACGCCCGGGGATTGCTTGTGCGCAGACTCCATGACGGAGTTGTCACTTCAACCCAGGGAACGCAGCTGTTTGACGGGCGGGACGAAAAGGGCAGCCGGTTGGCCAGTGGCATGTATTTGATTCGGGTGCGCGATGGCGCCGGTCAGCAGAAAACTACCCGGGTTAGTTTGGTGAAGTAAGTCAGCTGCACTTTCAGCTGACAAAACTCATCCCCAAACCAATCAGCCCACCAAAGACGCCGCCCCACACCACGAGCCAGCCAAGGTGTTTGCGGATCATGTCCTGGATGATGACTTTGACCTGGTCTGGGGTCAATTCTTCCAGACGTTTGTCCACCACAACTTCCACATGTTCGCGCACCGATTCTCCCAGATCAGTGTGCCCCATATGCCCGGCCAGGGCATCCCGGAAAGAATCGGATTCGGCGATCTCGATGAAGGCATCCTCAAATTTTTCAGCGAAGGGCGCGCGCATGGGTTCCAGTGCGGCGATGCCCCCAAACATGCCCAGCATGCTGCCGAATTGCGACTCTTCCACCACTTCCAGAAACTTCCCAAACAGAACGTCTTTGTCGATGGACTTGGCCAAATCGTTCAAGTCCGGAGCATGGCCACCAGAGGACGGCTCCAAAAAGGCCGAGATGTTTTCCGCCGAAAAGAACTGTCCCATGATCAGATCCTTGATGCCCGCCTTGAATTCTTCGAACCGGGATGGGATGACGCCTGAGCCATACAGGAAAGGGATTTTCTCGAAGAGCATGTAAATGGCCAGCCAGTTGGTGATGGCGCCGGAGAAGGCGAAAAAGCCAATGGATTTCAACTGGGGGCCGTACAGGGGAGAATTCAGGCCGGCGGCGATCAGGGCCAGAGCGACCAGGTTGGTGGCGAGACTTTTACTCATTATCATCCTGTTTGTTGTTTTGAATGGGGAAAATTTCCATCAGATCCCGTATCGATCGCTGAATAAGTAAACTCTGTAAGGGGCCGGGGGCAAGCCAAACAATCCCGGGCTACAACAGCCGGCCACCGTCAGGGCCGCCACCAGGGCCCAGTGTGATGATGCAATCGGCCTCGGCGATCAACTGGGTGTTGTGCTCGGTGACCACAACGGTGTGACCTTTTTGGGTCAGACGGCCAAGCAGCCCGGTCAAGAGTCTGATGTCTGCCATGTGCAGCCCGGCAGTGGGTTCGTCACACAAATAGAGGTCAGGGCCGGCATGCCCCGGCAACAATCGGCAAGCCAGATGCAAACGCTGGCGCTCGCCACCGGACAAGGTGCGGGTCGGTTGTCCCAGACGGAGATACGACAATCCGACTTCACTGAGCAGCTGCAGCCGGGAAGCAATCTTTTTTTCAGATTGGAAAAATTCCAGAGCCTCTTCCACCGTCATGTTCATCATCCCGGCAATATTCCGGTCCTGCCAGCGGCAGGCTAAAACCTCGGCCTTGAAGCCCGCCCCTCGGCAATCGGGACACGGCGTGTGCACATCGGCCATGAAATCGAGGCTGACCTGAAGTTCTCCGGCTCCCTGGCAGGTTTCGCATCGTCCCGCTTTTTGGGCCGTGGAAAAATGACGGCTGGCCAATTTGGAATTCTTGGCGGCAGCCGTTGTGGCGAGCAAAGAGCGCATCAGCGGAGCCACCCCAGCGGCTGTGGCCGGATTGCCGGACCCGCCACCGGTGGACGCCCCCTGCTTGATGGAGATGATGTTTTTGAACTGGTCCAGACCGTGGGCGCCATCGCACATCACCGGGCTTCCACTGTCTGCTGAAGCGGCCAGGGTGCCAAACAACAAACTGGTTTTCCCGCTGCCCGAAACACCCACCAAAGCCGTCAAACAACCGGTGGGAATTTCCACATCAATGTTGCGCAGATTGTTGCACCGGGCGCCCCTGATGACCAATGGGGGTAAATCGGAAACGGGGCCTTTTTTTGATGCTGCCGGCAATGAGACGGGCATCTGCCGCAAATACTTTCCTGTGAGGGAATTTTCCGCCTTCAGAATATCTTGTGGTGTGCCCTGAGCCACAATTTTTCCGCCATGGGCTCCGGCCCCAGGCCCCATGTCGATGACATGGTCGGCCGCCAAAATCACTTGCGGATCGTGCTCAACCAGGACCAGAGTATTTCCCTGATCCTTCAACTCCTCCAACACACTCCACAGACGGTCCGTATCCCGGGGATGCAAGCCCAAAGTGGGCTCATCCAATACGCAGGTCAGCCCGCACAAAGTGACTCCCAGCTGTTGGGCCAGACGCAGTCGCCGGTACTCTCCACCGGAAAGGGTTGTCGATGCCCGGTCCAGGTTCAGATAGCCCAGCCCCACCCGCTGCAATGTGTTCAAACGGCGGACCAATTCACCACGCAACTGAGGCACCGCCTTCAGTTCTTCACTTTGGTTCTCAGTGAAAAACTCCAACGCCTCATCCACCCTCATGGCGCACATCCGGGCAATGGAAAGACCCGCACAGGTGATAGCCAGCACCTCAGGCCTGTGGCGATGGCCACCACAGGCGGGGCAGGATGATTCACACATCACCGGCAGCATGTCCCGGCCTCTTTTGTCGGCATGTTTGCGGTCGTACTCCGTGTTGATCAAGCCGCAGAATCCGGGCCATGTACCGTGGAAGTGGTGTTCTCCCTCGTTTTTGCCCCTTTTGAATTTCCAGGTGACATCAAAGCTGCGCTGACCGGTGCCGTGCATGGCAACGGTGCGGGCTTCCTCGGGCAAGCGGTGCCAGGGAGTGGAAAAATCGAGGTTCAGTTCGCAGCCAACCTGCTTCAACGTGGCAACGTACTGGCCGTCCTGCTCGCCATAAAAGCGCCCTGTTTTGTGACCATCCATGGCACCGAAAAGCAGCGATTGTTCGGGATGGGAAACAAGTTTATCCCCATCACAAACTGTGATCCGGCCCAACCCCCGGCAGGTGCCACAAGCCCCGGTGTGATGATTGAAGGAGAAGAAACCGGCGGTGGGTTTTTCGGATCCCGTATAACCCGTCCCCGTGCGTGATAACAAGAGACGCAGCAAAGGGTGAATCTCGGCGGCGGTGGCCACAGTGGAGCGGGGATTGGCCGCCATGCTGGCTTGCCCGATGGCCACGGTGGGAGTCAGTCCCCGGCTGCCGGCCAGGTCGGCCCGGGCGCGGCCCGTCAGCTGTTGCCTCACGTAGGTGGAAAAATTTTCTGAGTATCGGTTGCGTCCTTCGGCATGCAGGGTGTCCATGGCCAGCGAAGATTTACCGCTGCCCGAAACACCCGTCACCACGGTGATCTGCTGCACGGGTATGGAAACATCGAGGTTTTTCAGGTTGTGGGTTTGCACGCCCAGCAATTGGATGGGGGCATGCTCGTCCACCTTGTTTTTCTCACTTGGCGCAGAAGCTGTTTCCAAAGCACCGGCAAGGGCCTGACCCGTCACCGACTGCGGGCATTGGCTCAAACCAGCCGGGGGGCCGCTGTACACCAGCTGGCCACCATCCAAGCCACTGCCTGGGCCCAGATCAACAACCCAATCGGCAAAACGAAGAAACTGGGTGCTGTGTTCACTGACCACCACGGTGCCGCCGGCAGTAATCAGTTTGTCCAATGCTTTTAAAAGCACATCCATGTCCGCTGCATGCAAACCGGTGGTTGGTTCATCGAAAACATAAAGAGTGCCGCGAGTCTGGGGGCGGCTCAATTCCGCTGCCAGTTTGATGCGTTGGGCCTCGCCGCCGGACAAGGTGGTCGATGGTTGCCCAAGGCTTAGATAGCCAAGACCCAGCTCCACCAGAACATCGAGAAAACGAGTCAGTCGCGGTTGATCTGCAAAGAACCGGGCGGCTTCACTCATTGGCAAAGCCAGCACTTCGCTGATATTCCTGTCCCGATACCGCACCCGGAGAATTTCCTCTCCAAAACGGCGGCCACTGCAGGCTTCGCAGGGAACTTCCACATCTCCCAGAAAGTGCATGCCCAGCCGGTGCACCCCCGCGCCTTCGCACTGGCTGCACCGGCCACCTTTGTTGTTGAAGGAGAATTGTCCTTTTGCCAAACCCAATTCTTTGGCCAGAGGTTCAGCAGCAAACAAAGTCCGGATGTGATCGAAAAGTCCGGTGTAAGTGGCAGCGTTGCTGCGTGGCGTGCGGCCGATAGGGGCCTGGTCGATGGTGATCAGTTTTTTGAGGCGCGGGTCATCGCTGTTTTGCACAGCAGAGACCAATTCAGCCAACAAAGATGATTTGCCTGCTCCCGAGACTCCGCTGACAACATTGAACGCCTGCAGCCTGAAGGCCACTTCCAGGTTCCGCAAGTTGTGCAATGTGGCGCCGGAAACGGTGAAAAAACCGGCATCCGATTTTCTCGGGGCAGGTTGAGGAACCGGCGCATCACCCAGCAAATGAGCCCGGGTGGCGCTGGACAGAAAAAGTGGATTTTTGGTCGGTGCCAGCAAGCCAGCCGGTGGCCCACTGTAAAGCACGCGACCACCGTCGGTGCCAGCGCCCGGCCCAATGTCGATGAGCCAGTCAGCGGCCAGCATCGTTTGCGGGTCATGCTCCACCACGATGACCGAGTTGCCCTGGTCCACCAGTCCGCGCAAGATGCTCAGCAGACGCTTTTGATCCCGAGGGTGCAAACCGATGGAAGGCTCGTCAAGAACATAGGTAATTCCGCGCAAACCAGAGCCTACAATGGTAGCCAGACGAATCCGCTGGGCCTCTCCTCCGGAAAGCGAAGGTGCGGCCCGGTCCAGGGTCAGGTAACCCAGTCCCAATTCCCTCAGCAAAGATGTGCGTCTTAAAATTTCTTTCCCGATGGCATCACCGGCAGCAGACTTGTGATCCAAATCTTCGAAAGCCTGACCCAGTTGATCGATGCTCAGGGCACTGAAGTCCGCAATACTCCGTCCGCCAAAAACAACACCTCTGGCCCGGGCATTCAACCGGGTGCCACGGCAACTTTCACAAGATCCTGTGCGCACAAAACGCAGGATATTCTTGTTGCGATCCCGCTTGAGGATCTGCTCCATCACCGGGATGATGCCCCCATAATAACCGGTCTGGCGGGGCCGGGCCGTGATGCCGCTCCACTTCATGCGTGATTCCAAAGTGTGCTTGCCGAAAGGAATTTCAATACGGTCGCTGCCGTAAAGGATGATGTTTTTTTGTTCGTCTGTGAGATCACACCAGGGAATATCAACATGAAAATCGTGGGCCTGGCAGACCTGATTCAGCACATCCATCGTCACCTGGGAGTAAATCACGTAACCGCTGTCAGTGGTGATCACCAACGCGCCCTGGCGCAGGGTTTTCTCAGGTTCGGCCACCAGCAGGTCGGGATCGATGGCATCCTGAACACCCAGTCCGCCACAGGTTTCGCAAGCGCCGGTGCTGTTGAAAGAGAAGTCACTGCGGTGCATGGTGCCACCACCCGGAGCCGTGCCCAACCGCGCGAACAACAACCGCAGGTACCCGTGCAAATCGCTGATGGTCCCCACGGTGGACCGGGGATTTCTAACCGCTGTTTTCTGATCCAGAGCGATGGCAGGACTCAAATTTTCAATGCTCTCAGCATCCAGCTGACCCAACTTGCCCATCAGTTGGCGGGCCCGGTTGGAAAATGATTCCAGGTAGCGGCGCTGCCCTTCCCGGCACACGGTGTCAAAAGCCAGAGATGATTTGCCCGAACCGGAAACACCGGTGATGACCACCAGTTTGTGATGGGGAATTTCCAGGTTCACATCCTGGAGGTTGTGTGACCGGGCCTTGCTGATCCGGATGGGCGAAACACTCTTGGGGCGGGGCATGAAATCTCCGTGGGTGGTATGCCGTGGAAAAATCCAATCTACTGCATCAGAGCCCGTTCTTCAAACCCAGGGTGTTATCGCGTGACTATCAGTGCTCATTGCCATGCCTGATTTTCCCTTTTTATCACGGCATTATTTGATTTTTCCTTATTTTTATGATACAATTACCCTCTAAATTCACAGCAGACCGTGATTTCCCCTGTTTCCATCGAGGTTACCGAATGAATAAGGTGGCATTTAAGCTCATCGCATTGGTTTTCCCTATTTTGGCCATGATTTCTCCTGTCCAGGCCGATGTATTGATTTCCGAGCTGTGTGACCCCCAGTCCAACTATTTGACGGACCGTTTCATTGAAATCTACAACAGTGGCCCCGATGCGGTGTCTCTGACGGGATGGTCAGTGATTGCCGTGGGTAATACCGATGATATTTTCACCTGGAATTTGTCGGGGACCATTGAACCGGATCAAGCCCTGGTCTGTGGCGATCTCAACACCATCATCGAATTTCAAGTGGACTTTCCCGAGGATGCCTGGTCCTCCAACAACGGAACCTGGAACGGAAAAGTTGGCGACGGTGCCAAGCTGCGCAACAGTTCCGGCAGCATCATCGACTACGTGGTTGTGCCCGGCACGACCTTTGAGAATGCGGACATGGAGCGCAACGAGAACATCCACCAGCCCAACCCCAGCTACAACGCGGCCGAGTGGAGCGTCCACGCCGTCACAGTGCCCACCGACGGCACCCCTGGCAGCCACCACGCCCCGCCCCCCGCTGTGGGCCCCAGCATCCACAATGTGACCACTGATCCGGTCTCGCCCCAGGTGGGCCAAACCGTGCATGTCAGTGCCATTGTCACCGACGACGCAGCTGCCATCACTGATGTGGTTCTGAATTGGGGACTGTCTGCAGAGGCCCTCACCAGCACCATCAACATGACTCTCGCCGGCGGTGATACTTACACCACCGATTCAACAATTCCCGCGCAATCTGCCGGCACCAGTGTTTATTATCAGGTCAGCGCCACCAATGACGAGCCGGCCACCAGCCTGTCCGATATTCTGGACTACGGCATTCCCTTCACCGTCACCATCCAGGACATTCAGGGCTCCGGAATCACCTCTCCCCACGTGGGCCATGAAGTGATCACCGAAGGCACCGTCACCGCCATCTTCCCGGGCACCTGGGTTATTCAGGACGGCAGTGGCATCCGCAGTGGTTTGTGGGTCGAAGGCGTGGCCGCCCCGGCCGTGGGCACCGATGTCGTTGTCCAGGGAGCCGTGGCCGAAATTTCCGGCAACACCACCCTGACCAGCACCATCATCACCAGCTCCAGCACAGGCAGCATCCCCGCTCCCGTGGTCTTGACCACCGGCAGCGCCCTCAGCGAAGACTATGAAGGTGTTTTCACCCAGGTGATCGAAGCGGCCTGCGATCTCATTGATGCCTCCGGTGAATACTGGTACATCAACAATGGCGGCAGCTCTTTGCGGGTGGACGATCTGGGCACTTCCTACAGCCCCACCCTGGGTTCGGTCTACACTGTGACCGGCCCCATGAGCGGCAATTCCAATTTCTCGGGAATCGTTCCCCGCACCACAAGCGACATCACCTTCGTCACCGACCCCCAGGCTCCTTCCATTGTCCATGTTGAAGGTCAGGGCCCCACTACGGTGGTCGTCACCTTCTCCGAGGCTGTCAACGAAGCCAGTGCTGAAACCGTGAGCCACTATGCGGTCAGTGGCAGCAGCGTAACGGGCGCCCAACTTATCGCCAGCCAAACCGACATGGTGGAATTGACCGTCTCGTCCATGACCACTGGCCTGCACACTCTGACTGTTGACGGTGTGACCGATTTGTTCGGCAACGCCATGGAAGATGTGGATGCGGACTTCCAGTTCTACGGCGGCAACGTTCCCCCGGGATACTACGACGGCACCACTGGTTTGACCGGTGAAGATCTGCAGATGACTCTGCACGACATCATCGACAACCACAATTCCGTCAGCTACAGTTACCTGTGGACCGCCTTCTACACCACCGACGACAAGCCTGACGGCACGGTATGGGACATGTATTCCGACGTTCCGGGCGGCACCCCTCCCTACGTGTACCAATTTGGTATTGATCAAACCGGCGACGGCGCCGCAGAAGGCAGCGGCTACAACCGTGAGCACTCCTGGCCCCAAAGCTGGTACGGCGGCTCGTCTCCCATGTACACCGATCTTTTCATCCTCTACCCCACCGATGTGCGGGTTAACGGCATGCGCAGCAACTATCCCTTTGGTGAAGTGGGTAATCCCACCTGGACTTCCCTCAATGGCAGCAAGGTCGGATCTTCATCCTACCCCGGATACAGCGGCACCGTTTTTGAGCCCATCGATGAGTACAAAGGCGACTTTGCCAGGGCCTATTTCTACATGGGATCACGTTATTATGGTGAAGACGGCAGCTGGGCCGGCAGCCCCATGGTGGACGGCGCCCAGCTTCAGCCCTGGGCCGAAGCCATGCTGCTGGAGTGGCACTTCAGCGACCCGGTGAGCATCAAGGAAATCGATCGCAACGATGCGGTGTACGACATCCAGCACAACCGCAATCCTTTCATTGACCGGCCTGATTTTGTGCTCAAGGTTTATGGGTCGGAACTGACTGCGGCACCCGAGGCCGTCATGGCAGCGCCCATCATGTTGCACCAGAATGTGCCCAATCCTTTCAACCCTTCGACGACCATCAGCTACGAGCTTCAAAACAGCGGACCTGTCAGTCTGCAGATTTTTGATGTGGCCGGGCGTTTGGTTCGTAATCTGGTTCAGGAAGAGCAGATGGCGGGGACTCATCAGATGCATTGGAATGGTCGTTCTCAGGAAGATCAGGCTTGTGCTGCAGGAGTGTATTTCTACCGGGTGCGCACTGGTGGGGCCGATGAAACGAAGCGGATGCTTTTGGTCAAATGACCTGTCGTCATTGAAGAAAAAAAGCCGCCCACCTCATGAAGGTGGGCGGCCGTTTTTTTATCCCGTGCGCCGCCA
>JAOZJV010000448.1 GCA_029935695.1 Candidatus Krumholzibacteriia bacterium
TCCCGCCTAGGCTGGGTACACGGTGGGAAGGTAGCATTTGTTTCGGCCTTTTTTCGTTTTTATTGCTTTTTGCCTTTACTTTTGTCTCTTTTTTGCTTTTATTACCTGTATAAAAATCACTTTTGAGAGAAAAGAGAGGCCAATCATGAAAAGAGCAGCTCTAACTTTTTTATCCAAATGGACTCAAAGTCCTATCCGAAAACCCATATTATTAAGAGGGGCCCGTCAAGTTGGCAAAACCCATTTGGTCAGGCAATTAGCCGAACTCGAATTCGAACAACTGGTAGAAATCAATTTTGAAAAAAATCCTGATTTCACCACTTTTTTTGATGACCTCTCTCCCGGTGAAATAATTCCACTGCTGGAAGCAAGAACCCGACAGCAGATCGTTCCAGGAAAAACACTCCTCTTTTTGGATGAGATTCAAATGTGTCCCAGGGCAATCATGGCGTTGAGGTATTTCTGTGAAGACATGCCCGGCCTTCATGTTGTTGCAGCTGGTTCTCTTTTGGATTTTGTTTTGGCTCAGGAAGGTTTTTCGGTACCTGTGGGCAGAATTCAATATTTGCAATTGGGACCTTTAAATTTCTGTGAATTCCTGGTAGCCATGGGCGAGGATCGATTGGCTGAACAAATCAATCTTTTTGACCCGAAATCATCAAAACTCAATCCGCTACACGAATTTATCATGACCTGGCTTCGTCGCTTCATCATCATTGGAGGTATGCCTGAAGCTGTAAAAAGTTTTCGAGATACTCAATCCTACGAAAATGTGGACCAAATAAAAGAAGCCATTCTTACTACCTACCGTGATGATTTTGGAAAATATCGGGGCAAGCTGGACCAGGAACTCATCAGAACCGTCTTCAACGGTATCACCGGTTTGATTGGAGAAAAGGTCAAATACACCAGGCTGGACAGAAATGTCCGGTCAGCAAAAGTTTCAGAGGCACTGAATCTGCTTTGCAGGGCAGGTGTTGTAACAAAAATTCACCATACCTCCGCCAACGGCCTGCCACTTGGAGCACAGATTAATTCAAAAATTTTCAAGCCACTGTTCCTTGATGTGGGTTTGGTGCTTAGGGCTTTAGGTCTGGATCTGGCAAATTTCCCTGAATCCCAAAGTTTGATGACAACCAACAATGGTGCCATTGCTGAACAATTTGTCGGACAGGAATTATTGGCAGCACAACCCTTGTGGCAGGACCGTTCGCTGCATTATTGGGTTCGCGAACAAAAATCATCTTCCGCCGAAGTGGATTATGTACTTTCCGCCGGAACCAGAATCTATCCCATTGAAGTCAAAGCCGGCACAACAGGTCATTTGCGTTCCTTACTTATTTTCCTTCAGGAAAAAGGACTTCACTGGGGTGTTAGATTGGGCACCGGCAAACCACAAGTTACAAAAATCAAACACCAATTATCTTCTTCTGAGACTGTGTCCGGCTCTCTTCTTTCCCTCCCGCTCTATCTTGCGGGACAAGTACCGCGAATCATGAAAGAGATTTAGAGGACACCAACTTCGTACGCCTGAGCCACGGCGTGGAAGTGGAATCCAGAAAAATCACCCTGGTCCGCTAAATTTCACCCCCCGGGGGGCAAAATGCCCCCCACTCTTCTATAGATTTGCCACTGCGCCCAAGCAATGCTAGTATCACCTCACAATATCGTTGCCCCCACAACCAAATTTCCACGAGGTGCCCCATGTCCGATGACCAGAAAAAAATCTACGGTCCAAACCCCGACGTAGCCGCCACCAGTCACATCGGCAGCATGGAAGAATACGAACGCCTTTACCGTCTCTCCCTTGATGATCCCGAAACTTTCTGGGGAAAACAGGCCGAAACTCTCACCTGGTTCCATCCGCCGCGCATGATCTTCGACCATGATTATGACAATGTTGATTTCAGCTGGTATCTGGGCGGACGCCTCAACGCCTGTTACAACTGTGTGGATCGCCATCTGGAAGATCGTGGAGATCAGGATGCCATCATTTGGGTGAAAGATGAGCCGGGCGAGTACGAACACATTTCCTACCGCAAGCTCAAGCACGAAGTGGCCAAGGTGGCCAATGTATTGAAAGCCCACGGGGTGAAAAAGGGCGATCGCGTTGCCATCTACATGCCTATGATTCCAGAGTTGGCTTACACCATGCTGGCTTGCGCTCGGTTGGGTGCCATCCATAGCATCATTTTTGGCGGGTTCAGTGCCGAGGCAATTCGGGACCGGGTTCTGGATGCCCGTTGCAAGATTGTGGTAACAGCCAACGAAGGTCTGCGCGGAGGCAAAAAAATCAAACTGAAGAAGACTGTGGACAAGGCTGTGGACGGCTTGGATTTGGTGAAAACAGTTCTGGTGGCTCGACGCACCGACACCGAAACGACCATGCAGGCCGGCCGTGATTTCTGGCTGGATGAAGAGTGCCGCAAGCAACGCTCCACCTGCACGGTGCAGTGGATGGGATCGGAAGATCCGTTGTTCATCCTCTACACTTCAGGATCCACCGGCCAACCCAAAGGGGTGATGCACACCACCGGTGGTTATATGGTGTACGCCGCCATGACCCACCGTGTGGTCTTCAACTATCAGCCGGGCGAGGTCTATTTCTGCGCGGCGGATATCGGCTGGATCACGGGTCATTCGTACATCATTTATGGACCGCTGGCCAATGGGGCGACAACTGTAATGTTTGAATCGATCCCTACTTATCCAGATGCCAGCCGTTACTGGCAGATTGTGGATGACTTGAAAGTGAGCACTTTTTACACGGCTCCAACAGCCATTCGCGCCATTGCCCGTGAAGGGGATAAATTCCTGGAAGCCAGCAAGCGCGACTCTCTGAAAGTGCTGGGAACCGTGGGTGAGCCCATCAGTCCCGAAACATGGAAATGGTATTTTGATAAGGTTGGTAAAAAGAACTGCTGCATTGTGGATACCTGGTGGCAAACCGAAACAGGGGGCATCCTGATCACTCCACTGCCGGGGGTGACGCCTTTGAAGCCAGGGTCGGCCACTCTGCCGTTCTTTGGTGTGAAACCCTTGTTGGTCGATGGCGATGGTGAGGTCATCGAAGGCAACGGAGTATCAGGAAATCTGTGCATCGAACGCACCTGGCCCGGGCAGGCTCGCACTGTTTGGGGCGATCATCACCGCTTCTTTGAAACCTATTTCAGCCAGTATCCCGGATATTACTTTACGGGTGATGGTTGTCGGCGCGATGAAGACGGATATTACTGGATCACCGGCCGGGTGGATGATGTGATCAACGTCAGCGGTCATCGCATGGGTACCGCCGAAGTGGAGAGTGCATTGGTCGCTCACGAAGCAGTGGCCGAAGCGGCCGTTGTGGGCTTCCCTCATGAAATCAAGGGACAGGGTATTTTTGCCTATGTGATTTGTGGAGTCGACACCAACGGAGCCAGTGATGTTGAACTGATTGGTGCCTTGAAAGAGCAGGTGCGGCAAGTGATCGGTCCCATTGCTACTCCGGATGCGGTCATGATTGTGCAGGGACTTCCCAAGACTCGCAGCGGTAAGATCATGCGGCGTATTTTGCGTAAAATTGCTGCTGGTGAGTACACCGGTTTGGGAGATGTCT
>JAOZJV010000449.1 GCA_029935695.1 Candidatus Krumholzibacteriia bacterium
ACCAGTCAATCCGTAAACCCAGATAAACCCAGAAAAGGCGACCCTGGCCGTCGAAGGCTACAACCGGATCTCCTGCAGCAAAATGTGATGATGGGTACTTGCATTGAACCGGATCTTCAAATGTTACTCCGCCATCAGTGGACACTCTAATTTCAAAGAGTGAAGCGTAAGCTATATTCAAAGGGTCGGTGGGGTTAATCGCGACGGAGGTTTCATTGGAACCACCCAGTTCCAGGTTACTTTCACCTTTGTTTGGATTTCGGGCCTGGTAGGTCCTGGTTTTGGCTTGTCGCATGATGGAATCAAACTGATCAAAATGCAGATGTGGACCATCCTTGCGGTTTTTGTCCCAAACCTGTTTTTCGGGAGGGCCTTCAGCCAGAGCCACCTGGCATGCCAATAGCATTGTTGTGACCACAAGCAGCACCAGTTTTGATTTTTTCCAAATTCCACTCTTTGAGTTTTTGGACGCACGCATAATCACCCTCCAGGATTGGAAATCCCATCATCGGTTTTCCCAGGTCGAGATAATGGCTCAGAAACGACAATTCGCTCTTCATTGAGTCAATACGAATTTTGGGGAGTGAAACTATCATTGGAATTTGAAAAAGTTTTATTCAGGGATGGCAGCGGTCTGAAACAAGAGCTCCGCGGTGTGGGAATTTAAAAGTGGGTTTTATAGAAACGGTCCATCCTAAGAGGGGCTGTCTGCATCAAAAGGGTGAATGAACTTGCAAGGATTGATGAAACCATCCCCGGGGGGAAGAGTTATGTTAACTCAAAGCTTTGGCTGCTTGATTCTGCCAAAAATGTCTATTAAGGATTTACATGAATTAATCAAGCCTGCCTGCCCAGAGAGCATCAAGAAAATTTGAATAATGCATTACTTTCATTTTTCCGTATTCAGCTTCCTGGCTATCCTGGCTGACAAGAATGAAATTATTGAACCGACCTTCTTCCTCTAATAATCGCAATCCCTTCAAATCTCTTTCACTCACTTTGCGGGCTGACTTAACTTCAATTGCTGTTTGATCACCAATGAGGAAATCCACTAATTCAAGTTTTCGAGCTGATTTCATAACGGGATCTCGGATATCTCACGGGAGAGTTGTGGATTTTCCGGACAATTGGCAGCACAACTGAGGATATTTTTTAATTCAAGAGTTAAAAGAGAGATTTTGATGAACGCATTGTTTTGCTCATGTTGGTCGGTGGTTTTCTGCCGACCAATTTATTGGATTTACAACAAATACTGTTTTCCCTTATAAAAGACAGACAATGCTCAAGCTTTCAAGATTATCCGGGATAAACATGAAGTCTTTCATCTATTTCACCCTCCCCTTGCTGATTATAATTTCGGCCACGGCATCATCCGCCAATGATACCCTCGTTGAACCCGGCGCAGCCCAACTCTCCCAACTGGAAAACGGAGTGCGCCTGCTCGTTCTGCCCCAACCGGACGAACAGCTGGTCCAGGTGGACATTTATCTCTCCTTGCGCGGTGCCGCCCGCAACGGCGGCATGGCTCACTTTGTGGAACACCTGATGTTCAGGTCAACCAAGCCATCACCGGCCGGCAGTCTGCGTGATTCTTTCCAATTGCTGACAACGAGCCGTAACGGATCCACAACTCCCAGAAACATCAAAACGAAGACACGCTGTCTTCCCGCCCTGCTGCCCCGCCTGCTTGCTGTTGAAGCAGAGCGATACGGTCAGTTGCAACCTGATACCATTGATGTCGAGCATGAAAAATTGAGAGTGATTGGCGAAATGGATTTTCGCAGGGAAGTGTACACGGGTTCAGCCCTCGATCTGCGCGTTATTGCCATGGCCTATGAAGAAGAAGGTGCCGGCGATCCTCTGCTGGGCGAACCCGAAATGATCAAAGCCATGACCATGGAGGAAATTGAAGATTTTATTGATCATTGGTTTCGGCCTGACCGCATGGTTGTTCTTGTCAGCGGTCCCGTACAATCAGAAGAGGTACTCGGTCTTGTGGAATCCACTTTTGGGATGATTCCTCCAGCAGAGGACGAACTGGTTCTTGAAGATTTGCCTCCTCATCCTGGTGCCAGGCAATTCATCACCCACTCCAACGATGAGAATGATTTGCTGGTTGTCGGTTTCAGACTTCCCTATGGAAATTTTGAAGAAGCGGCCATCGTTCACCTCACCGATACAATCATGGACCGGGAAAACGGGCATCCGCATCTCTATATTTTTGAGGACGAGGCTTTACTCACTGCCACAGTGTGGGGTCATTGGAGTGAAAACAAGTCAGATGAAGAAGCCGCCGCCGAGGCTTTCAAACAATTCTGGGGTGAGTTTAAAAAAGTTAAGCGGCGGGTTCGGAATGACTGGCATTTCGAAAAAAACCGAGACGCCAACGTTAAGGACCTGCGCGGCCGGGTTAATAACCCCTTCCGCAGTGCCATCTGGCGAGCTCAGCGTCTGGCCGATGACCGGGAACTTCCCGCCCCTGAAGTGATGGCGACCATGATCGATACGCTGGATCAGGCAATCATCAGTGATTTTTTCGCGGAACAATTCACCAAAGAAAGAGCCTTTTCGTCATTTGCTGCCGGGCAAAAAGTAAAAGACCCGGCGTATTTGTATTGGAACCGCTACAACCGGTTGAGGGTTAATCCATACCTGAATCACACAGCCAGATCATCAGAACCCGGGGCCCTCAGTGTCACTGAAGTTGCGCCCATTCTGGCCCAGGCAGCGGCCTCGGGGGTGGGGAAACTGGAGAAGTCATTTCTGCCCAATGGAATTCCCCTGCTGGTGTTGAATATTCCCCATTCAGATGAGGTTTATCTGGGGGGCGTTAAAACTTTTCCCTGCCTTGAGGACGAAGCTTCCGGCCGCTACCCCGGGCGATTGTTTGTGTATAGAACCCTGGTCAATCGGGGTTATAACCGCAAAGGTGGCGCCATCAAGCCATTAGGAAAAGATCTGAAGCGTAATACCCATGTGAAGGTGGATATCAACTCACTGATCATAACTGCTGATGGACCTTGTGAAAAATTTGCCAATGTGGCGGCAGTCATGCATAAGAGAGTTGATATTTCGAAGCTTCAGCCCCGAGTGTTTAAATGGTTTTTGCAAGATGGAAGTAACCTTCCGGAGGAACTCCTGGAGTATCCCATGCTGCAGTCCTGGATCTGGAAAACACGTAAAATTTTTGGTGCAGATCATCCCTTTGCCAATTGGCTTGCTCCCAGTCAGAAGAGTATTTCAAAATGGTCCATCGGCAGTGCCAACCAGATGCACTGGCAGCTTTGGAAGACGGGGAATCTACAGCTTGTGGTAGCCGGGGGTGTTGATCTGGAGAAGAGCACCAGCCTTCTTTCGGAAAGCTTCGGCAGGCGTAAAGTGGCCGTCCCGTCCGAATCGCCCATTGAAGCTGCCGGACTACCGAAAACTGAAGGGAAGTTTGTGCATTATGAAGACTCTTCCATGGCCTGGGTCCAATTTATGTTCCCTCCCCAGGCATTGGGCGAAGAGTCGATTCTGGGCGCAGCCGATTTCCTGGTGATGGAAAAAATTCTGACAGGCAGATTGAATTCAGCTTTCAAAACTGCAGGCTTCGATT
>JAOZJV010000956.1 GCA_029935695.1 Candidatus Krumholzibacteriia bacterium
ACTATGCCATTCATGGCTTCGTTGGTAAAAATTCTCAAACCGCAGCAGCAGGCACCACTGTCCTTTTGATCAACGGAAGCACAGGAAAAGCTCTTGCTACGGACACCACCGATTTTTTTGGCAAGTTTGATTTTCAGGGCCTGGAGCCGGACCACTACCAACTGAAAGTGGGCGAAATTGTTCAGGATATTGTGCTGACTTCGGAAAATGTGCGGCGTGATATTGATTTGAGTAATCCTGCCGGAAGCATGAATTATGCGGATGTCGGTATGAAAGAGCTGGAAGAACAGGTTACCGCCGCGGCTTCCGGAAAAGCTGCTCCCGCTGGTCCCAATGACGAAGCCCTCGCTGCCGAAATGGCAGGCACCTGGTGGGGCTATTCAGGATCCACTGAAACAAAAGTTGGTCTGTGCCCCGACGGCAGTTTTTCTGACTTCAGCGAGTCTGGTTATTCGGGCACCATGAGCGATGGCGGGGGCAATCAAACCGGTGCCTGGGGCAATGCCAGCCAAAGTGGAGGCCAGGGTTCCTGGGTTATTCAGGGAACCAATCGGGAAGGAACCATTTCCGTTCGATACAATAACGGTAATACCAAGAACATTAAGTACTATCTGGCCAATGATGATGGATGTTTCAAATTCAACGGCAGCCTGGTGTGCCGTACTTCAAGCCAATGTGAATAACCCGGCATTTTTTCAGTGCGAGCAAACGGGAGTCCTTCGGGGCTCCCATTTTTTTCATTTTCCCTGTGATTCTCACAAAGCTGAAGCATAAGACCTCCTGTTGAGAGGCCACCAGGGCAGAACACCAGTGGCTGTTTGCTTTCATCTGAATTATCGGAAAACCTAACGGGGAAGTGGAAAATGATCGCACAAATAATCAAACTGCAATCCACAAAAGGCAGGAGCAGAATATTGCTGGCCCTCCTGGCCTTTATAGCCCAGGCCGTCTTCCTGCTGGCAGCCGATGATGTGGTGGCGGGATCCAACCGTGGAGGCACCGAGCCCGTATGGGGACCGGGGTCCATGACCATCTCACCTGATGGATCTGTTTCTCTCAGTAAGGGAGAGGCCAGCTCCAAGCGCCTGCCAACTGGTGACCCT
>JAOZJV010000957.1 GCA_029935695.1 Candidatus Krumholzibacteriia bacterium
TCTGCAGCAGGCAGGTGTGTCCATGCTGGCCCAGGCCAACATGAGCAGTAGCCTTGCCATGTCATTGATGTAGATTGAAATGGGGCTCCGCTCCTGCGGAGCCCCACCACTCCAAATGGGAGTATTATCATGGCCACGATCAGTAGCATTAAAGGAATATCCGATGCCGAACTGACACGCCAGGTCGAGGGAACGGCTAGGCTTGAACCTGTTCCAGAAAAGAAAATCCAACCCGACCAGTTGTTGGAAATTGTTAAGGAAAGACAAGTCAGACAGCAAAAAAACTCTTCCGATTCCGGTGTAACCCAATCAGATCCAGACAATTACGCAAAAACACTTGAAGTTGCCAATAAACTCCAGGACCGCATTGATGAACTTGCATCAGCCCCTCATAAAGTAACTATCAGAACAGATGAAGATTCAAGTCGCTTTATAATCGAGATTCAGGATCCTGAAGGCGAAGTTGTAAAACAATTTCCTTCAGAAAAAGTTCTAAACCTCCACCGAAAATTGGACGATCTCTCAGGTATGGTCATCGACGAGATGATTTGACGGAGCTTGGCAGTGTCGAAGGATCGACGAACTGACTGAACTGGGGAGTTTGTCATGAGTAATATTGCATTTTCAGGTTTGGCCACAGGTCTGGACACCGGAGCCATTGTAGCCCAGCTAGTAGAACTTCGGCGTGCACCCATGTATCGCCTCCAAGGCAGGAAAAAGAGCTTCCAAAATCAAATTTCCGCACTGGGCACCTTGAAAACCAAACTCACCGCCATGCAGGACGCCATGAAGGCCCTCGATACGGCAAGCGAGTTCAGCACCCTGACAGCCAGCAGCAACGAAGAAGACTTTATGACCGTCAGCGCGGGCAGTGATGCCGCTGCCGGTACTTACGAAATTAAAATCCTGGAAATGGCCAAAGCCCAGAAAACCATCAGCCAGGGTTATGACGACATCAATGCATCCATGGGCACTGGCATCGTGAGTTTCAACGTTGGTGGTGAAGCCATTGATTTGAACCTTACGGGATACACCAGTCTTGAAAGCCTCAAAAACCTGATCAACAACGATGTTGACGGAGTTTCTGCAGCCATCATCAACGA
>JAOZJV010000450.1 GCA_029935695.1 Candidatus Krumholzibacteriia bacterium
GGAATCCTGCTGGGCAAGATTGCGCCACAGGTGGCCCGCAGCCTCGACGGCATGGCCGTAGTGGTCGATGGCGCACCGGTGATTTCGATCCCAATCGCCATCTGCCTGTTCTTCATGATGTACCCTATTATGGTGAAGATCGATTTCACTCGTGTGGTGCAGGCCGGCCGCAACGGCAAGCCGATCTTTCTGACCCTTTTCATCAACTGGGCCATTAAGCCATTCACGATGTATGCCCTGGCCTCAGTTTTCCTGGGCGTGCTGTTTCGTGGTTTCATCGGGCCAGATGCGGTGGACCTGGTCAAGATGCCCATGGGGCTGGACCTGCCGGTGGGTACAAGCCATGGCTCAGGCCTGGTGGTGCTTTCCGAAGGCGTGAAGATGCTGCAGATTCCGCTGTGGCGCAGCTATTTGGCCGGCTGCATCCTACTGGGTATTGCACCGTGTACGGCCATGGTCCTTGTGTGGGGTTATCTCGCGCGGGGCAACGATGGCTTGACTCTGGTGATGGTGGCGATCAACTCGTTGACGATGTTGGTACTGTACGGTTTGTTGGGTGGATTTCTGCTCGGCGTGGGACGTCTACCAGTGCCCTGGCAGGCCTTGTTGTTGTCCATTGTCGTGTACGTGGCGATGCCGTTGGTGTTGGGTTACTTTTCGCGAAAGTGGTTGATCGCGACGAAGGGTTTGGACTGGTTCGAAGGGCAGTTCCTGAAATTTCTGGCCCCTGTGACCACGGTTGCGCTGTTGGCAACATTGGTGCTCCTGTTCTCATTCAAGGGCGAGGTGATTTTGGCCAACCCGCTGACGATTTTGTGGATCGCGATTCCGCTGCTGATTCAGACGCTGCTGATCTTTGGTCTGGGCTATGGCCTGGCGCGGGTTCTAAAACTGAAGTACGTCGATGCGGCACCTGCGGCGATGATCGGAGCTTCGAATCATTTCGAGGTGGCGATCGCCACGGCGGTGATGCTGTTCGGGTTGTCCTCGGGGGCGGCCCTGGCCACGGTGGTCGGTGTGCTCATCGAGGTGCCGTTGATGTTGTTGCTGGTGAAGATCTGTTTGCGGACGCAAGGATGGTTTAGGACCGACCAGCCATAGAAAGAGGGTATGATGCTAACAGGGTTTCTCATTTTTGTGGTGGCGGTGTTGATGACAATGGTCGGCAAGGGCGGAGGGAATTTCTATGTCGTCATTCTGGCCGCGTCAAAGGTTCCGATGCACGAGGCAGCAACTACTGGCCAGTTCATTCTCTTTTCTGCTTCGATGGCGGCAATGGCTGGTTTTCACCAGAAGAAAGCCATCTCCTGGCGTCTGGCTATGATCATTGGTTTGTCAACGGCTACAGCGGCTCTGGCTGGAGGCTTCTTTTCCCACTTGTTCAGCAGCCTCATGCTAAAGAGTACTTTTGCGGGTATGTTGCTGATAACCGGTGCTATTATGTTGCTGCCGGTTGCCAATCATTCTTCAAATACAGCAAAGAACTCCCCGGGTATTATTGCGATCAGGTCCGGCACGGAGGTCTATGCTGTGAACTTGTGGCTTGCGCTGCCTGTGGCAATATTGGCGGGTTTCGGTTCGGGAATGGTTGGTGTTTCGGGCGGATCTTTTCTGGTGCCGCTGATGGTGTTGGCCTGTGGTGTTCCCATGCGCACGGCAGTTGCTACTGCAACTACACTGATTGCCGGGACGGCACTCATGGGTTTTATCGGACACGCTTTACAGGGCGACTTCAATCCATCGGCTGCCCTTCCCCTGGGTGTTGTTACGATCATTGGCGGGGCGATCGGCAGCAAATTTGCTTTGCAGGCACGGCCCGTCCATCTCAAGAAACTATTTGCCTATTCGAATTGGGCGGCGGCGGCTTTTATGATATTCGATTCCATGCGGACAGCAGGTGTTCTCTGATTAACCGCTGGAAACTGATGTAAAAACCAGACGTGGCGGTTTTGCCCCAGATAAAATCTTCTCTATTGGTTCTGATGTCGAAAATGGGCAGACCGGGTGGCAGAAGAACAAATCGTTGAGAAACCTGAAAAACCCACAAAAACATCTTGTTATTTTAATCTATTTGGCTATTTTGCCAAATAACAAAGGACGGCTAAAATGGATGAAGTAACACAATCCCAATACCAGGCTCGTGCCACGGTCATCAAGGCCATGGGCCACCCCACGCGTCTGTTCATCGTGCATGAACTTGAGCATGGTGAGCAGTGTGTTTGCGATTTGCAGGCCAAGATTGGAGTGGATCTTTCCACGGTCTCGCGCCATCTGGCAATTCTGCGCCAGGCCGGCATCATCGCCAGCCGCAAGGCAGGCAACCAGGTGTTCTACAACCTGCAGTGCCCTTGTGTGCTGAATTTTTTTGAGTGCGTGGAAAAGGTGCTGGAAACCAATCGTATGAAATCTCTGACAGATTTGAGGATCAAGTAATGAGTTGGCGCCAAGACTGGAAACCCCTTGCCTGGCTCACCGCCGGCTTTTTGGCCGTATTCTTCTTGCCGGTCGGCCAGCCCCGCTTTGACAACGCCATCTTTGAGGCCCTGGAACTGGCCAAGTGGTACGCCCGCGAACATGTGTTGCTGTGCCTGATCCCGGCCTTCTTTATCGCCGGGGCCATCGCGGTCTTTGTCAGCCAAAACTCTGTCATGAAATACCTCGGGCCGGCAGCCAACAAGGTCGTGGCCTATGGAGTGGCCTCGGTTTCAGGCACAATCCTGGCTGTGTGTTCGTGCACTGTGCTGCCGCTGTTCGCGGGTATCTACAAGATGGGCGCCGGGCTCGGTCCGGCCACCGCGTTTCTGTACTCGGGTCCGGCGATCAACGTGCTGGCTATAATTCTGACCGGCCGCATTCTTGGTTTGCATCTGGGTGTGGGGCGCGCGGTCGGCGCGATCATCTTCAGTATTGTGATAGGCCTGCTGATGCATCTGTTCTTTCGCCACGAGGAAAAAGAAAAGATGGCTGCCATGGCCGCCATGCCGGTTGAAGAAGGCGGACGGCCCCTGTGGCAAACGGCCCTGCACTTCTTCGCCATGGTCGCGGTGTTAATCTTTGGCACTTGGAGCGGCCAGGCTGGCAGTGGTTTCTTCCAGACGATTTTTCAGATCAAGTGGCTGCTGGCCGGAGCGGCAGGTCTCGGGCTGGGCCTGATCCTTGGCATCTGGTTTGGTTTCACATGGTGGCGTCTGGCTGCAGTGGCGGTGGCTGTCTCGGTTCTCAGTTTCGTCAAGGGTATCAGCCCTCTGGTGCCTTTTACTGTAGGTACCATCGGCCTTGGTGTGGCAGCCAATTTCGAGCGTGACGAGAACCGCGAATGGTTGGAGCAGACCTGGGGCTTTGCCAAACAGATCCTGCCCTTGCTGCTGCTCGGTGTCCTGGCCTCGGGCCTGATGCTGGGCCGCCCGGGACACGAGGGCCTGATTCCGTCGGCCTGGGTGGCGGGTGTGGTCGGCGGCAACTCATTCAGCGCCAACTTCTTTGCCTCTATCTCAGGCGCTTTCATGTACTTCGCGACCCTGACCGAAGTACCGATCCTGCAGGGGCTACTGGGCGCCGGCATGGGACAGGGCCC
>JAOZJV010000958.1 GCA_029935695.1 Candidatus Krumholzibacteriia bacterium
CCAAATTGCCTGGGGCATGTTTCACCAATCTCGACGCATCCTGAAAAAAGGCGGAAAGTTGCTGATCGTGGGCAACCGTCATCTGGGTTACCACGTGAAACTCCAACGCCTGTTCGGCAATTGCCGGGTGGTGGTATCGGACCGCAAATTCGTGGTTCTGGAGTCATGGGTGGCCGGTTTAGTGGAGTGATGATGATGCGATTCTTATGTGCAATCCTTCTGATGTTGGCAACCTTGGGCTGCAGCAATTCATTGCCCGATTCCCGTGTTCACGCTTTTTATTATCCCTGGTATGGCACCCCTGATTTGGATGGCGAATTCCGCCACTGGGCCCACGATCAAATGGGTGATGTGGATGACCGTGTGAGTTATCCCGGCGCTGAAAATATTGGCGCTGATTTCTATCCCGAAGGCGGATGTTATTCTTCCAATGATCCGGTGGTGCTGGATCGCCAGATGAAGCAATTGCGGGATGCCGGAGTTGGCACCCTGAGCGTGTCCTGGTGGGGTGAAGGTTCTTTTGAGGATGCGGCCCTGCCTGCCCTTTTTGATGCCGCGGCAAAGGCGGGACTGCTGGTGAGTCTGCACCTGGAACCTCTGCCCGGCCGGGATGCAAAAGTCTGCCATCAGGCCTTGGCGTATTTCCTGGAGCACTACGGAAATCACGAAGCTCTTTACCGGGAGCCAGACAGTGGTTTGCCCCTGGTTTTTGTTTACGATTCCTATTTCACCCCTGTTGAGCAATGGCAACGGCTGCTGACTCCCGGGGGCGATCTGACCATACGAGGCACCGACCTGGATTGCTTCATGGTCGGACTTTGGGTTGAAAAAACCCACGGTGATGATCTGCACCGCGCGGGATTTGACGGGTTGTATTCCTATTTCGCCACCGATGGTTTCACCTACGGATCCAGCACCAGAAACTGGCCTGATATGGCCACTTTTGCTCGGGAAAACGGAATGTTGTTTGTGCCCTGTGTGGGGCCTGGCTATGCCGATTTGCGCATCCGCCCCTGGAACACGGCCAACCAGCGCGGGCGCCAGTACGGTGACTATTACCAGCGTATAGTGGCCGCTGCCCTGGCCATCCATCCACCCC
>JAOZJV010000451.1 GCA_029935695.1 Candidatus Krumholzibacteriia bacterium
TCTGTTGTCCCATGATCAGCAATGAGTTTTCACCATCTGCCAGAATGTCCGCACCCAGGGTGGTATGGGTTTCCATCACCAGCCGTTCTTCAGGTGTGAGTTTCCCGGACTTCAGCAAAACCGCATCGGGGATTCCAATTTTTCCAATGTCGTGCATCAAGCTGGCGGTGGCCAGGCTTTCCGCCTGCATCTGGTTCATGCCGCACCTGCGCCCCAACATGGCGCACAATTGGCTCAGCCGCACAATGTGCATGCCCGTTTCATTGTCCCGGGTTTCCGATGCCTTGGCCAGCCTCATGACAATATCTTTACGTGTGCGCACCAGTTCCTGGGTTCGTTCAATCACCAGGTCGTCCAGATGATCCTTGTGCTTTTTGAGCTCCAGCTGGGTCCGAACTCTGGCTTTGACGATGACAGGGTGAAATGGTTTGCCAATATAATCGACGGCGCCCATGTCCAACCCCTGGGCTTCTTCGTCTGGATCGGTGCGGGCGGTGATGAAGATCACCGGGATCCGGCTCGTTTCAGGATAAGAACGCAGGCGAGCCATCACATCGTAGCCGCTGAGATCAGGCATGAGAACATCCAGCAGAATCAGATCCAGATGGGATGCCTTGTCAAAAATAATGTTCAGGGCCTGGGTGCCGCTGGTGGCGGCCAGGATCCGGTAACTATCATCCAGAACTCCGGCCAGAGCTTTGATGTTGGCCGGTTCGTCGTCAACGATCAGGATGGTTTCTCGTTTGTCAGATTCCGTCACAATTTCCTCATACGATGCTGGCGGTAAGTTCTTCGATGATGCCGTCGGTTAATTGGTTTGCCATGTCAAAATCAAAAATCAACAACGCCTGGGCCAGGGCATCCAGCCGGGGCCCTGCAATCAGCGTTTCCCAATCTGCGCGATGAATGTTGAACTGGTCTTCACTGCTGGCATCACACTCTTCAATCAAGTGTTTCAGCTGCCCAAGAGATTTAAGAACCTGATGGGGATCAACCGCCTTTGCAGATGATGGCAGGGCTGCCGGTTTTTGGGCCACGGTGTCCAGCAACTGCTTCATGGTGGGCAGAACTTCTTCCATGGCCGTCCTCAAATCAATGGATGATCGTTCAGGCATCGGGTCATTGCTGCGAAGAATCAACTCAAAATTAGCCGCTGCCTCCTGAACGGCATGGGCTGACAGATTGCCAGCGGTTCCTTTCAGGGCGTGGGCCAGATGAACAGCTTGCTGGCGATGACCGGCTGCCAAAGTCTGATCCAGCAGCTCCACAACGTTGGCGTGTTGATCCACGAACATTTTGATCAGTTTGATGAAGAGTTCCTTTTTATTACCCAGCCGGTTCATGACCTCATTGAGGTTGATGCCCGGGTTTCTGGGATCCTGCAGGGGCTTTTCAAAAGTGGGCTGCGCAGAAAGAGTTGCATTCCTGGTCTGGTTCTTGACCAAAGCCAGAATTTTGTCCACCAACCCGGCCGGGTCAACGGGCTTGGACATGTAGTCATTCATGCCCGCGTCCAGGCAGGTTCTTTTGTCTTCGGCCTGGGCGTTGGCCGTCAGAGCCAGCACCGGCAACTGCTCCTGCGAATAATCCTGGCGGATGATCCTGGTGGCCGAAGGGCCGTCCATCACTGGCATTTGCATGTCCATCAGGACGATGTGGTGGCGGCCGGCTGCAGTTTTTTCCGTGGCGAGCTGACCATTTTCTGCCAGGGTCACCTGGGCCCCCCGCTGCATGAGAATTTCAGAAATTACTTCCCTGTTGATTTCGTTGTCGTCCACCAGGAGGATGTTCAGACCTTCCAGAGGCTTGCCGGGTTTGGTGGTGAGCTGGTTTTCAAGGCTGTCCAGGTCAGCCAGGAAAGAGTCGGCGGTGGCTTCATCCATTTCATCGAAAGGCAGGGAGAAATAGAAGGTGGTTCCTTCGCCCACGGTGCTTTTGACCCAGATATTGCCACCCATCAATTCCACCAGTTGCTGACTGATGCTGAGGCCCAGCCCCGTGCCGCCGAACTGACGTGTGGTGGAAGTATCAGCCTGGGAAAATGAGGAAAAAAGGTTCTCCAGTTTTTCGGGTGAAATTCCCATGCCCGTATCCTGAACCGTAAAGACTAGAAATATTTTATTGCCCATCCGGGTGCCACCACTGACGGTCATAGTGATGCCGCCCTTTTCTGTGAATTTGAGGGCATTGCCCAGCAGGTTCACCAAAATTTGCCGCAAACGAACGGGGTCACCCAACAAAAGTTCGGGAATTTGCTCCCGCTTGTTGATGAAAAAGAGATTACGGGACAAGACTCGCTCGCTGAACATCTCTGTCACCTGAGAGATCACTTCCCCCAGATGAAACGGAGTGACTTCAACGGTCATTTTCCCGGCTTCGATTTTAGAAAAATCGAGAATGTCGTTGATGATGCCCAGCAAACTGTGGGCCGAGTTATCCAGCTTGCCCAGGTACCCCAGTTGCCTGGCGGAACAATCGGTTTGAGCCAGCAGATCAGTCAATCCAATGACCGCACCCAAAGGTGTCCGTATTTCATGACTCATGTTGGCCAGGAATTCACTTTTGGCTTTGTTGGCGTTTTCCGCTTCCTTCGAAAAATCATTGGCCCGCACCAACGCTTCTTCCATGTTGTTATTGGCAGCTTCCAATTCCTCTTTCAGTTCAAGCAGGTTTTGTTCGGAATTCCATTGTTTTGTTATGGTCCGTCCGATACCGATCACGCCATAAACTTTGCCATCCACATGCTGCAAAGGATGTTTGTGCAGTTCCACCAATTCCTGCAGACCACCCGGTCCTTCCAGCCATACTTCACTGACCAGCCTGCGGGCTTTTTTCAGGATGTTCCGATCATTTTCAGTGATTAGGATCTGTTCCTGAGGGATGCCTATTTGTTCATCATTCCGGTCTCTGATCTGCACTGGGGTCTTGCCGAAGAAGTTTGCAAAAGATTGGTTGCTGTCGGTGTAGTTTCCATTCAGGTCCTGTTGGAAAATCAGATCATCAATACTGTGGAACATCCCCTCAATGACCGCCTTTTCGTCGGCCAGTTTGTGCAGGGCTGATTTTCTTTGGTTCATGGTCTGGATTAAAACAAAAATTGCCAGAACCAGCAGACAGACAAAGAGGGCTGAAAGAATAAGGGCCAGTCTGATTTGAGGGCCAGTGACTTTGCTGGCGTCCATGCTGTGCATAACGGCCAAATTATCATCTCCCACAAAGACGGGAGCGATGGCGGTGAATGCATTGTGATCCAGATGGAAAGGACAGGTGGTTTCGATAACTCCATTTTCCAATTGGGTCAGCATGCCCAGCAGGGTTGGCAAGATCTCATCGATTGCCGGGGATGATGGGTCAAAGGTGCCTGGGGCAGGAACACCATTTTGATCAAGCCACCACGTTTTTCCCTTTTCCGGCGAGGATGTATTGTCCTGGAAGCCGGTCATCAAATCAGAAGTGGAAAATTTCAGTTTGAGCAATCCGGGGTGTTTTGACTTTCCTTTCAGCGGTTGCGACAATGTTGTCTGGAATGCATTAACTTCCCATTTGGTGTCCGGTGCAACCCTTGGCCGGTTT
>JAOZJV010000452.1 GCA_029935695.1 Candidatus Krumholzibacteriia bacterium
CCTATGCTTAAAACAATGCTCGAAGATGCTCCTGAGTTGGAAGGCCAAGCCCTCTTCGAGTGGCTTCAGGAACAAAAATCTGGTCGTTATGAGCCTGGCCAGGTCCGGACTCTTCAACGCCGGTTAAAACACTGGCGGGCAACAGAGGGCCCTGAGAAGGAAGTTTTTTTTGCCCAGGATCATGTGCCTGGTGAAGCCATACAGACAGATTTCACCAGCGGCAACAAATTAGGGATTACGATAAATGGTGAGCCTTTTGACCACCTCTTATGTCATCCAGTATTGCCGTACAGCAATTGGGAATGGGTCACCGTTTGCCGTAGCGAGTCAATGATGGCTCTCAAGCGCGGGATGCAGGCAGCTTTGTTTCAGCTTGGCCGCGTGCCTCGCTTTCACCAAACGGACAACTCCACTGCGGCAACTCATGATCTCAAAACAGGAAAGCGGGCCTTTAATGACGATTATGTTGATATTGTCGATCATTTCGGGATGGAACCTCGAACTATTGCAGTTGGAAAAAGCAACCAGAACGGCGATGTGGAAGCATCCAACGGCGTCTTCAAGAGGCGCCTGAAGCAGCACCTGATTCTTCGGGGAAGCTGCGATTTCCAGAGTGTGGAAAAATACGAGAACTGGATCCAGGATATTGCTGGCGGCGCCAACAAAACACGGTCCAAAAAGATAACTGAAGAACTTCAGGCAATGCGTGAGTTGGCTGTCAGCCGACTGACGGAGTTCAAAAAAATCGAGGTCTCCGTCAGCCGGGAAAGCACCATCCGGGTGATGCGCAATACATATTCGGTGCCGTCGAGACTGACAGGCGAAAAAGTGAGGGTTCATGCCTACGATGACCGGTTAGATGTTTTCTATGGCGGCAAGCACCAGTTCTCCCTGGAACGGTTACTTGGCCGCTATAAACATCGCATTGATTACCGTCACATCATCTGGTCATTGGTCCAAAAACCCGGTGCATTTCCTCGGTTCAGGTATCGAGAAGAATTATTTCCCGGGCTTGTCTTTCGCAAAGCATATGATGCTTTAAACGAATCGCTCGGCCATGGATACAAAGCTGATTCCCAATACCTAAAGATCCTTCACCTGGCTGCCGCCGTCAGCGAAGAAGACACCGAGGCAGCTCTGGAGTTATTACTCGACGAAAAAAAAGTTCCGCTGGCCGATTTAGTGAAAGCCCTCGTCAAGCCACGCTCCCACCAGATCCCTCAAATGGACCTTTTGAAGCCAGATCTTAGTCAATACGACAACTTACTGCGGGAGGTGACGCCATGAACCAGAGAGCCAACCAGGGACTCGACATGATGCTGCGCCAACTGCGTTTGCCAAGTTTTGTTACCCACCACCAGGAGGTTGCCAAGCAAGCAGAAAAACAAGGATGGACCCTCGGTCACTACCTGCAACATTTAGCTGAAGCTGAACTTGAAGATAGAGATCAGCGTCGCTGTGAACGGCTGCTCAAACAGTCCAAACTGCCCAAAACAAAAACCCTCGATACTTTCAAGGCGGATCGTTTTTCAGCCAAGGTCCGTCGACAGATCCCCGTTCTCTGTGAAGGCGGCTTCGTCGATCGGGCAGAGAACATCCTCTGCTTTGGTCTGCCTGGCCGGGGCAAAACCCACCTGGTTTGTGCCATTGGGCATGAACTGGTTCTCAAAGGGTATCAGGTTTTGTTCACCCCGGCTTATAAGCTGATCCAGCGTTTGTTGGCCGCAAAAAAGGACTTGGCCCTGGAAGCAGAGCTCAGAAAGCTCGATAAGTTCCATGCAGTCATCGTTGATGACATTGGGTACATCCAGCAGAGCCGGGATGAGATGGAAGTTTTGTTTACTTTCATTGGAGAGCGCTACGAGCGTCGATCTTTGATGTTGACCAGCAATCTCGTGTTTTCCCAATGGGACAGGATTTTCAAGGACACCTTGACTACGGCTGCGGCAATCGACCGATTGGTTCACCACAGTAACATTCTCGAACTAACCGCCAAACAAAGCTACAGAGCTGAGACGGCAGAGAAAAACCAGAAAAAGAAAAGATGAGAAAGGGAAAAATCATGGAAATAGTTGTTTATATTCAGGCCAAAAGAAGGCTTGAAACCATCTCGGCAACAATGAGGTCGGACAATACAACTTGGTTTGATGAAATGCCTTCATCGGTTGGAATTGCCTCAATTACAGATGTGGGCCAGAACCTGTTGATTCAGGAGTCCAATTACAATTACCCAACATTGGTGCAAGGGGTTTCAAGGTCTTCCATCAGCCATGACCAGAGAAAGGCCAGGGAGTTGGTGGAGCAGAATTAGGGACACAAAACCTCGGGATGGGCATAATTGGCCCTTTAACAAGAATTACTGACGGGAGTAAAAAGAAGAATGATCAGAAGAGAAAAAATCCGGGCCAGGGGCCCATTACTCGGCTGGTTTCACCAGCCTTTGAATGGGGAATTCTAGTTGTCGCCATGGGGATTTCTGCTTGACGCCGGGCACCGAAACAAGCGGCGGGTAAATATCTCATTTTCAAGCGATGGGATAATCTTGAAGAGCAGGACAATCCTCAGGTTGTGTTCTTTTTTGGAAACCAGGATGTTGTAACCGGACTTCACGGATTGGCAAATTTTGACGCTATGACGCCTTATGAAGTGATCGCACCTTATGGCACAGGCTGCGATTCAATTGTTGGGTACCCCATGCATGAACTGGATTCTGATGAACCCAAAGCCGTCTTGGGGCCTTTGGATCCATCGGTGAGGATATTTTTTAAGCCGGATATTCTTACCTTTTCAGTTCCTTGGCCTAAGTTTTTGAACATGTTTGAGAATATGGAAAATAGTTTCCTGGGAACAGAGAGTTGGGCAAATATCAAAAGGCGTTTTTCAAAAGAAAATTAGGATTAAAACTCAACCCAAAAAAGGGAGGCCGCAAATGCAGCCTCCCTCTTCATCTCATCATCCAGTCACTTACAGCATGGCAGCAATCGCATCCGCCATCTCAGTGGTGGTATTGCTTCCGCCCATATCGTAAGTGCGGCAATCGCCCTCGGCGATGACCGCGGCAACAGCTGCTTCCAGCTTGTTGGCCATATCAAATTCACCCAGATGATCAAGCATCATCTTGGCTGAAAGAATCATGGCAATGGGGTTGACCTTGTTCATGCCCACATACTTGGGAGCGGAACCATGGCTGGGCTCGAACACAGCCACTTTTTCGCCAATGTTGCCACTGCAGGCAAAGCCGAGGCCGCCCACCAGCTGAGCACACAGATCGCTGACGATGTCACCGAACATATTGCTGGAGACCATCACGCCGTAGATCTCAGGATTTTTGACCAACCACATGCACATGGCATCGATGTTGGTTTCCCACAGTTCGATGCCGGGGTAATCCAAAGCAATCTTGCGGGCTTCACGCACCATCAGACCACTGGTCTCGCGCACCACGTTGGGTTTTTCCACGATGGTCACGGTCTTGTAGCCGAATTTCTTGGCGTACTCGAAAGCATCGCGCACGATATTCTGGCAGCCGGCGCGGGTGAAGATCCGGGTGGAGATGGCGATT
>JAOZJV010000453.1 GCA_029935695.1 Candidatus Krumholzibacteriia bacterium
CCTATCGTTATTATTCAGATGAATTTCACTGGGATGCTGATCCCAACGCGCCGAGCAATGATCCCAGAAGCAATGATTCTTTCCTGAAACAAAAACAACATTCCGAACTCTATGATCCGGAATATTTGCCGACGGATTATCACCTTTATAACTCATTCCGACTGGTGGCAAGCCATGCCGCCACTTCAAGCAGTTTCAATCTCGGTGTGTCGAACATTGAAGAAGGCAGCGAAGTGGTGACCCTGGACGGCCGCACCCTGGTCAAGGACGTGGATTACGAGATCGACTACACCTTCGGTCAAATCGAACTCAAAGGTGATGCGGCCAATCTCACTCCCGACAGCAAAGTTGGTGTGACCTACTCGTATTCTCCGTTCTTTGGTGGGGGCCAGACCAACCTGGTGGGCCTTAACGTGAACTACGATCTGGGCCGGGAGAGCACCTTGGCCACTACTTGGCTTTATGAAAGCGAAAGTATCGTCGGCGAGAAAGCCAAACTGGGCGAAGAACCCAGCAAAACCCTGGTGGGAAACGTCCTGCTGGGCCACACCCTCAAACCCTATTTCCTGACCCACGTGGCCAATTTTCTGAGTTTGCGCAACACCGAGCGGGAAAGCAGCATCCAGTTTAATGTTGAAGCAGCCATCAGTTTGCCCAATCCCAACACCAAGGGCCAGGTGTACCTGGAAGATTTTGAAGGTGTGGATGCTTCTGATGTCATTTCCCTGACTCGCATCGGCTGGTCTTACGGTGCCCAGCCTTTCCTGGGTGAACGTTACAACATGCAAAACCCCAGCGATGCCCGAGAATTTCTTCCCGAAAACCGGGTGGACAATGTGCGTTGGTTTATCCCCAAGGATCGAACCGAACGCCGTATGCTGAACCCGGCTCTGGTCAACCAGGAAAGGGGCGAAACCCAGCAGGTCATGGACCTATACCTCAGGGACGAAGATGGGGTATGGGATGAGGATAACTGGGGGGGGATCACCCGTGGTCTGAGTAAAACGGGTGCCGATTTTTCCAAGGCCCAGTTTATTGAAATCTGGGTCAATGATGGCAATGCCGATTTGGCGGATCGCTCCGGCAAACTGCACATCGATTTTGGTTACATCAACGAAGATGGCTTCTGGCCCCTGGCTGATCCCTCTGACCCGGACAGCCGTGTGATTGGTTTTCACGAGCAGGAAGATGGCATTAATCCCGAAAGCCCTGCCGATGGCGTGTTCTCCTACGAAGAGGATATTGGGTTGGATGGCCATGGTGAAAATGGTCCTCAACGGTACCAGGCTGATTATGAAATTGATGGTGATTCCCCTTATCCGTACATCAACGGTTCGGCCAAAAACAGTCGTGAAGATAATGAGGACATCAACAAGAGCGGCAGCCTGGACCGGGATGACGGATACTTCACCGCGGTCATCGACCTCAAGGATACCGAGGCGTTGGTGGATGTGGTCTATGATTATGAAGAAGATTATCCCAGCGATGTGGCAGAACTCCGTTCCGAAGGAGTTGCCTGGCGAAAGTATCGGATCCGCGTGGGGGATATTGACACCGTTTCGGTTGGCATACAGCCAAATATCCAGGCAGTGACCCACACCCGTATCTGGTTTGAAGATCAAAATCCTCAAGCTCCGGGCGATCCGGTGCATTTGCAACTTTCGGAATTCAAATTTCTGGGCAGCCGATGGGAACGCGAAGGGGTGCGCCGCTCCGCTGGCGAAGTTCTGCTCACCGCCGGCGAACGCCTTCCCGGTGAAGAGTTTTTCCTGGGTGAAGTCAACAACAAAGAAAATCCCGACTATTACTCTCCATTCAGTGTGCACGAAGTTCAGAATATTCCTGAAAAAGAACAGTCCCTGGTTCTGGATTTCAGCAACCTTCAACAAGGCCATATGGTGCGGGCCAGCAAACAGGTTTCACCCCGGGGTGATGATTACACTGCCTACCGGGAAATGTCATGGTACTGGTATAATCCCCGAGCCAACCAGGCGGACCTGGATCTGTTCTTCCGGGTGGGTTCCGATACCCTGAACTATTACGAGATCAATTACAAATTTGCCAACTCAGCCAACAAGACGGAATGGAAAGCCATGACCGTCAATATTGCCGAACTTTCCAATGTGAAAAATGGCGAAGTGGATAATAACGGGCATGCGCACGGGGTCATTGGTGATACCCGCAGCAGCGACATGTACGATGTGCGGGTGGTGGGGAGGCCCGATCTGCGCCTGGTGCGGCGGTATTACTGGGTGGTGGCAAACAATGACCTCAGCCAGGAGGCCAGCGGCTATTTCTACCTCAACGATGTGAAACTTGAGGGGGTGAAAACCGACATGGGGTTGGCCCAGAGCGCCGGCGTGCGCCTGAACATGGCCGATGTGTACAAGCTCGACTTTGACTGGTCCAAAACCGATGCCGAATTCCACGGGCTGGACAGCCGTGTGGGCTCGGGCCAAACGGGTGAAAGCTGGAATGTTTCCACCAACCTGAATGTGAATGATTTCATTCCTCTGGCCGGCTTCAAGTTGCCTGTCAGTGGCAGCCGGCGGCAAAGCATCGTCAGGCCCAAATATGAAACCAACAGTGATATAGAAATTTTGGATGACGATACCCGCAACAGTCTTTCTGAAATTGAGACCCAGGAGCGTTTTTCCGCCCGTTTGAACCGGGTGGGATCCAAAGGAGCCATACCCCGTTATCTGGTGGATCCATGGGTGATTTTAGCCAGTGGTTCCCGATCAACCCGCCGTGGTCCAGTGGACGAAAGAGACCAGAAAAACCTCCAGGGATCAGTCAACTACGATTTGCGCATATCCGGCAATTATCATTTGGGTGACTATCCAATTCTCGGCTATGTGCCCCTGGTTAAAGGTGTCAACATTGTTCCTTCCAAGGTTGCCATGGGGGCCAGCTTCACCAGCACCTACACTGCCAGCAGGACCATCAACCTGGATGGCAGTGTCTCGGAACGGCCCACCACCCAGAGCCGGCCGGCGAACCTGACAGCTGATCTCGAATATGATCCGCTGGACATGGTCAATCTTTCTCTCAGCGGTACTTCAGAACGGGACTTGTTGAGAGAATCCCTGAAATACGGCGTGAACATCGGAGCTGAGAATAAGCGTCTGTACGATGTCCGCATGACCATCACGCCGCCCCAGGCCAAATCGATTCCCACGGGAAAAATATTTTACCCTCTTCGGGCCGCTGCCAGAGGTCTCAAATCAATCAAGCCAAGCATTCAATTCACCGGCTCTTTTGTGGATGACCACAACCCCAACATTCCCCAGCCTGGCGATCCATCCGGCACCCGCAGTGTGGCCAACAGCAACCGGTGGGATGTGCGGATGAGTGTGCCGTTGGGTAAGCTTTTCAAAAACGTGATTCCGCAAAAGAAATACGACCAGGCGGAGAAGCAGCGTCTCATTGAAGAAGAGCGCCGGAACAAACAACGGGAAATGCGGCGTGGGGGCGTTCAGGAAAATACGGAATTCCCCGCCGAATGGGCCGACTTGCCTCCCGATGAAAGAGCTCGCCGGGAAGAAGAACTTCTGA
>JAOZJV010000025.1 GCA_029935695.1 Candidatus Krumholzibacteriia bacterium
TCACTGGTCCTCCTCATGATCCAATTATACCGGAAGTAAAATGCCGCACTCAGCAGGGACTTCATATTCGTTTTCCGGTCCCATAACCTGTGCCCGATGGAGGCGGCGCTGTAGAACTTCTGATTTGCCTCCACCACCAGCCGCCCCAACTCTTCGGGGGTCATGCCCACCGGAGTGAAGGCCGCAACATTGTACCGGTAGTCCGGATGCAACCACCACTTGCCGCCGAACAGCAGGCGGTCCTCCCTCTCGAACTGGTTGTAGATCTCGGTGCCGGGATAGGGCGCAAAGAGGTGGAAGAAGGCCAGGGTGAACTTGGCATTGATGGCAAATTCCACCGTCTGCCTGACTGTTTCGGGTGTGTCCTGGTCACCACCGACCATGAACGAGGCCCAAGTCTGAAAACCATACTTGCGCATGGTCTGAATCACATTTCGGTAGTGATCAAAATCACGAAGGTTCGGTTTTTTGTTCATCCATCGCAGAGAATCTTCGTTGATGGATTCGAAGCCGATCAACTGCCCGATGCATCCGCTGCGGGCCATCAGATCCATCAGCTCATGATCTTTGACCATGTCGATGCTGGCCTGACTGGACCAGGCGACCCCCAAAGGAATCAGGGCCTCGAACAGTTCCTTGGCCTTGTCCGGGTTTGCCGTGATGTTGTCGTCGACGAAAAGGAGAAATTTCAGATTGTAGCGCCGAATTTCTTCGACGACGTCCTCCACCGGTCGGAAATTATGGGAATGACCGAATACCCGGGACACGGAGCAGTGGGCGCAGTTGAAGGGACAACCTCGGCTGAATTGAATCTGTGAAACAGGCAGGTAACCTCGATTGGCGAACAATGACCGAACCGGAAAGGTGTCTTTTTGGGGACAGTTGAATTCCCCCTGGTAGCGCAGCTGGAGCCGTTGGTTCTCCAAATCCTCCAGCAGTTTCCACCACACTGATTCGGCGTCCCCCAGCAGAAGAGCGTCGGCATGGTCCTGGGCCTCGTCCGGCAGCAGGGTGACATGGACGCCGCCCAGGCAGACAGGCACTCCCCTGTCCCGGTACATGTCCGCAATCTGATAGGCCCGCCTGGCGCAGAATGTATCGACAGTGATGGCCACCAGATCGGCTGTTTCCTCGCCCGTGATATCCTCCATCCGGTCATCCAGCAGACGAACCGTGTGCGGCTCGGGGGTCAATCCGGCAAGCACGCCCAGAGCAAGGGGCTCCATGCGGCCGTCGTTGAGGTTGTACTCTTCGATAATTGTTCCGATGTCGGGTTTGACCAATAGGATTTTCACAGCTGCCGCCGTTCATTGAAGCCTGTTTGCCAAGGACTGTTTCGGTCGCTCACCTAGAAAATATTCGGGGGCACTCTCTTTCGGACATACCGCCGGTAATGCAGATTCACCACCAGGGAAAAGGCCAGCATCCTGGGGTTTCGCCAGAGATGCTGGTTTCCCAGCACCCGGCGAAATATGCTTCGCCATGAGAACACTTCTTCGTTCAGCCACCAGTACATTTCGGTCAACCGCTCCGGGTCGATCAGTTCAGGGCGATGCACACAACGCGTTCCATCGAACAGCTTCCAATCCTCAGTGACCAGGCGTCCCTGTTTCTTCATGTCGTGGTAAAGGTCGGTGCCTGGTATGGGGGTCAGAATATAGAAACGAGGAATGGGTATGCGATTGCGGTCCACAAACTCCAGGGTGTCGCGAATGCTCTGCTCGGTGTCGCCGTCGGTCCCGATTATCATTTCAGTGCTGACGACAACACCGGCTTTGCCGAGGGTCTCAATGTGGCGATCGTGGTCTTCGACCTTGAGCCAGGCCTTGTCCAGTTTGTCCAGCCCTTCCTGGCTGATACTCTCCAGCCCGAAACTCATCAACTCTCCGCCCGAGGCCACGACTTTGCGCAGCAGGTCTGGATGCTTGGCCAGATTCACCGAACATTGGGTGGCCCAGGTCATTTTCAGGGGGATGATGGCATCGCACAGGTCTGCCAGGAATTTCGGATTGGCCACCAGGTTGTCGTCGATGAGGTAAAACCGGCGGAACCCCAGGGCCCGAACTTCTTTGATGTCCCTGATGATGTCTGCCAGGGGACGAGGCAAATACCGACCGCGATAGAGACAGGCGATGGAGCAAAAAGAACAGCTGTGGGGGCACCCGCGTCCGGCCTGAACCGGCAGCATGTTGCCGATGGGCTTGTCTGTCAGCAACTCGTAGCGGGGCACCGGCAGGTTGTCCAGGGAACTGACTTCGTCTTCGTAAACGGCTTGCAACTCACCGTTTTCAAAATCCGCCAAAAGCCTGGGGAATGATTTTTCCGCGTCGCCAAGGACCAGGGCGTCGGCGTGCTGGGCCGCCATTTTGGCCGCAATGGAAACCATGTAGCCGCCCATGATGACCGGGCGACCCCGCCGCCGGAACTCATCGGCAATTTCGAAACCACGGTAGATGGCATGCCCCATGGCCCCGATGGCCACGAGGTCCACCTCCCGGTCGAAATCGATATCGTCAACAACTTCGAGCAGCAATTCCGCCTGCCAGTGCTCTGGCAGGTAGGCCGCCAGCAGAGCAAAAGCCAAACCGGGCAGATGGATGATCTTCTGCTTGCAAAGGGTGGTCCCGTCGCCGCCATACTGGGTGGGCTGAATGAACAGAATCTTCGGCATGGCTATCCCCCCTGCCTGGTGTTGAAGTCCAATTGGCTTTCGGCTTCCTTAATTTTTTCCCGGTACTGCCTGCTGACCCGGCTGGTTCCCTGGATCATTTTCCATAACATTTTGGGCTTGTATTTCAGCAGAAATCGAACCAGGACCCGAGGCTGAAACAGCACCCGATTGTAAAGGCGCAAAATCTCCCGGTAATAGTCGGGAACACTCAACCGGGTCGGCTGGATGGAGAGATGGGCCAGATCCCATTTGGGATAGTCCTCCCTGGCAATCAACAGGGTATCTTTCGGAACCTCCATCTGGGTGCCAGGCAGAGGAGTCAATGGCTGCAAGTTAACAAAGTTGATCTGCAGATCTTTCAACTCCTTTTCTAGCCGGTCGAAGTCCTGGCGACACCAGTCCGGATTCAGGATGATGGTGGCAAAGCAATCAATATCCAGCCGGTTCAGCACGTCCATGGCCCGGCGGTTCGTCTGCACATCCGAGTTCTTGGCGTACTGAGCCAGTTCCTCCTCAAAAAAGGATTCGAATCCCACGATGACAGTAGTCAGGCCCTGGTTTCGGAACTGCTCCAGAAGATCAGGGTTCTCGGCGATGAAATCGGCGCGGCCGTAAATCAGGTAGTGCTTGTGTATTTTTCTCGTCTTCAACCCATCCAGGAATGCCCTCAAAAAGCGGCGGTCTGCCAGAAAATCGTCATCGACAATGTAGATTTCCTTCTGGGGCAGGCTCTCAAGTTCATCCAGAGTTTCGGCCAGGGGACGCTGGCGATATAGGCCCCGGGTAATTTCCCGGCAAAAACAGAAATTGCAGTTAAAGGGACATCCGAAGGAAGTCTTCAGCAGCGCCACTTTGTCGTGGAAGATGTAGAAATAATGCTTCCGATATCCAGCAACCAGCGAGCGGTCCGGTGTGGCGTAGATGAAGTCCAGAGCCGGCAGTTCTGTCTGGATGCACGCCTGCCCCGATGCCAGAACACCAGTGGGTGCATCAGCTCCCAGATCCAGATGGTCCAGAAGTTGGGGAAACATGGTCACCGGATTACGCACCACCCGGAAGTCGATTCCGGGCAGATCCAGATCATCCGGGCAGACCTCACAGTGAACACCACCAACGACAGTGTGGATGCGGGAATTGAAAGCCTTGGCTGCCAGACAATACTCACCCATGGTGGCCACGTTGGTAATATAACCGGTGACACAAATCATGTCCGGCCGATGCAGCCGCAGGAAATATTCAAGGGGTTGACACTCCAGGATCATGTCAACGATCACCACCTCGTCCTGGGCCCGGCGCAGGGCGCCCAAAACTTCCAGCTCGAGTGGTTCGACGATCATTACGTGCTGCAGACCAATGGTCTGCTGTGCCGGTTGTGGTCTCACCATCAGGATCTTCATGGCTGCACTCCGAAAACGTGTTGAGTTGGAACCCGACGGCGATATTCCAGAAGACCGACGGCGCGCTGGAGAAGGAAACGGAAGGCAGGATTGCTGTGAGTGGCCCCCATGTGCAGGCAGTGGCAGGTGGCCCCCAGTCTCATCTTGGGAATTTCGGCCGTCTGCCCGAGGTCAATTCTCGATACCCCTGCTTCAATTCCGGTCCTGACGATTTCCAGCAGCAGGCGCAGGTAGACGGCTTGTTCGCGGTTCCGGTGGTATTGGACCCCGCCCAGGAAGAAGTCCAGACCGCCGGTGGTTTTCAGGATGATGGCCCACCCGGCCAGATCCTCACCATCGTGGGCAGTGATCATCTGGAACTCAGCCGGCAATCCCTTAAAAAAATCGAGGGATAATTTTTCCAGTTTGGCATCGCTTCGGTCCCACACCTGCAAATACAAATCATGATGTTCTGTGGAAAATTTCTCACAGGAACAGACCCGAATCTTCAACCCGCCCGAGCGGGTCAGAATCTTGTTCACGCGCCGTCGATAATCCGCGCGCATGGAGTGCAGGTATTGGTCCCAGGACTGCGTCGTGGGTGTCATGGCCACCGTCGGCAGGTTTTTTGCGACGGCGAATCCATCCGGAATCAGCTCGGGTATTTCAAGATTCAATGCCAGCAGAAATCCACGCTCCTGGCCTCGAATGTGATCCAAAAGATTCCGGGCCGCCCTGGTGGCCCCGATTAACCCCGGGCAGGAAACCGAACAGGGAACACCGACAATCTGCATTGAAACCGGAAGGTTGAGCCGGGCAAAAGTCAACATGCTGAGCCGGAGACTGTAGAGCACCGCCCCTGCCACCAGGCGATCGTCCTGCCTTATCAGATAGTAGCGTTGCCGGCACTGATTATTAGCTTCGCAATGGGCCAGGAAGGAACGCTTCTGGAAGTAATGATTGGCCACCTGATCCCACTCAGGGGACAAGTCACTGGCGCGGTGGAGTTTGATGAATTCCATCATTGCAGTGGCCCTTCGAAGACCGCATATCGGCGGTAAGGTTCTACCTCTTGCTTGAAGGATCGCCGGAGAATTCGCTTCACCATGGCCATGCTCGCCCTGTTTTCCTCAAAGATGAATCCCCCTTCACAGTACTTGTAGCTATTGCGGGTCACAGCAGGCAGTGCCTTTCGAATCATGGCCAGGGTCAGTGGTCGCCGTCGAAATTCTGGCAGGATGCCGATCTGGGTGAACCGGAAAGTATCAGGATGCTTTCGGCACCGAAGTTTCAGCCATTCGCGGATGTCCAGGTCCCGGGAACTCTCAAGCAGTTGATTGAAGTCCGGGTACCAGAGATAGAAAGCCACGGGCCGGCCCTCGTATTCGGCAAAAACCAGGTTCTCCCGGTCCAGGAGATGCCGGAAGGGATGGAAAAGCTCGAGGTCCTCTGCCTCTGTCCGGTCGGCCCAGTAAATGTGATTCAGAAAACTGTCGTTGTTGAGCCGCGTGTAGTGGGCGATATCCTGCTGGATCCGTTTTTTGTCCATGAATCGCAAAGTGATGCCCTCCATCCGGCCCAGAGTTCCGTAACTGGTGGCCCATTCGCGGATTTCCGGCATGGTGAACCGATAGGAAACCAGATGTTTTGCCTCCAGGGTCGAAAAATAGGCTGGATAGTAGTCGTGGGAATAAGGCAGCCCGAAGACCGGAGGCTGGTCGAATTTGTTCAACAGGAACGCCGCGCCGTAGTTCTGGTGACCGTTGACTCCGACCACTGCCCGGGGCACTCCAGGAAAACGCAACGCAGCCTCCTGGGCCATCAGATTCCAGAGGCCGGTCAACCCCGGTTGAGCCTCAAAAAAGGCGACCTGGACGTAGTCCGAAAATCTGTTGTCGTGGATCAGGGCGAACCGAGCCACCGCTTCCCCCGAATCGAGCACGAGATAGATCAGAACCCGGGCATGATCGTGAAAGGCAGTGGGGCCTTGCAGGACCAGTCTCTCCACACTTTTCTGGGTTCCCCGGTAACTAGGATTCCCCTCGTAGATCTGGGTGCCAAATTTCGAGAAAACCTGGTAGCCATCATTTCCTGCCAACATTTCCAGCTTCATACAAAAATTTCCTCTGCTGGAGGAAACCCGAGAAACCGGGTGTGAGCCGATGCGCAATAGGAACCCGCTTCACCAAGCACGATCCAGTCACCGATTTCGGCAGGCGGCAATGCCACATCCCGAGCCAGGAAATCCCGTGAATAGGTCGAACAACCGTAGACGCTGCTGGTGATCCCTTCACCGGACAGGATCCGGGAACCGCGCTGCAGGGCGACTGGATGAAAAGCGCTGTCGGGGTAGAGCAAGGGACGGGGAAATTGGGTCGAAGACGCATTGACGCCGACAAACTGACAATCACGCCGAACCTTGACGTCGGTGATCTTGCAGAAAAAATAACCGGCGTCGCACCCGATGATCCGGCCTGGTTCCAGCATTAATTGGATGTCCCGGCCCAAAGCCTGGCTTTGCTTCTCCATCAACCGGGTAACCCGCTCGCCATACAAATCCACACGGAATGGGGCGGACTCCTTGTCTGATACGCTGAACCCTCCCCCCAGATTCAAGCAATCCAGCTTTGGAAAAAGTCGGGCGAGATCCCACATGGCCCGGTAGCATTCCATGAAATAGTCGACGTCCTGGATGTCCGTGCCTGCGTAGAGATGAAGGGCCGTAACGAGCGGATCTCCTGCCACTTCCTCGATCTCCGATAAGGTAAAACCCAGACGGCTGAGGTGGCCGAGAAATACTCCGGCATGCGTAACCTTCGGCTCGATCTTGTCTCCGATATTGCAGCGGATACCCACTGGTGATTCCGGAAACAATCGTCGCCATCGTGCCAGTTGGCTGGGCGAATCAAGGTAGACCCTGACGTCGTGCTCCCTGACAAAGGACATGGCATCATCATCCATGGCCGAAGCAGTGAAAACAACGTCCTTGCCGGGATATCCCGCCGCCATCACCTTCCGCAAGTGCTCAAGGGAATTGACAAAGGCCAATATCCCACTCCTGCGAACAATACCCAGAAATTCGGGGTTGATGTTGGCCATGGTGGCGAAATGAATGGATTTGTTCTCGTAGGGAATTTCAAGAAACTGGCGGCAGTTTCTTTCGATCCGGGAGATATCATACACATAACAGGGAGCAGAGCTCTCGGCCGACCGGGAAACGAGGAAATCCAAAACCGAATTGGGAATTTCCATTTTTTGGATCATACGATTCTTGTCACTCATGTCTTCTCCCAATTTTGAAACCATTGAATAAGGACCGGTAGCAACACGAGAGTGGAGACCAGGCACCATCCAACTCCCACGAACAGAAATATCCCCAGCGTGGCTAAGCCCGGGTGCTGGTAGAATGACAGGCAACCGAAGCCGACCATGCTGGTCAAGGAGGTCAGAAGGACAGCCGGTCCAACTTCCCGAACGGCCATCACCGGGTCGGGACTCTCCTTCAGCCGATAAGCGTTGATGAGATGAACGCCGTCATCAATCCCAATCCCCAGCAGGATGGGAATTCCAATCAGGTTGTAAAAATTGATCCGCTCTCCCAGCAAAGACATGGTGCCTGCCGTCAACATGCCACCCATGAGCAGAGGAACGGCTGCCATGAAAGCCAGATGCCATTTTCTTAAAGCGACTCTCAGAGAGATCAGGACCACGAGGAAGGCCACCACACCCATGCGCATCCCTTGAGTGAACATGATGTCCATGAGCCGATAGGATATTCCGGACAGGCTCACAGCATCGGGAGCCACCGCCTGCAAAACCTTCTCCATGGCTGCAGCCGGTTCCTTTTCCCACAGATTCCCGGCTGGAAAAATGTACTGCAAATAGACCCCGGGTTCGGAGGTCTCGAACCCCGCCCTCACCTGAAGTGGCAGGTCCTGGAACCCAATTTCCCTGAGATTTGCCCGCTGAGAGACTTGTGCCCTGAAAGCCTGCCGAAGATCCCTGTTGAAATCGTTGAGAACATCCAGAGTTTGGGGATTGATGGCGTATATTATCCGCTCGAGAGCACGGGAATATCGTTTGAGTTCCGTTTTCTCGATCCTGGACAGGTTGGTCTCGGAGAAGCTCCTGCTGCTGCTGCGGAGTTCATTGCGGATCTCCACAAGATCCTCCATCTCGTATCGAGTGGCAGAGGTGCTATCCAACCGCTTCATCAGGTCGGCGACCTTGCGGGCCTGAGCCTCACGCTCCTCACGTGGCAGCAGATAATCGCTGATGGACTCCACGCGGACCACTTCCGGATATTCAAGGAGTTTGTTTTTAATCGCGGAAGATTCCTCCACGCCCCGGACTTGCTGGATGAGAATGTCGGAGGAAAGGCTGAAACGATTGATGATCTCCTGTTTCAACTTGTAGGAGGGCAAACCACCAATCTGAAGACGGGAATAGTTGTATTCGTATTCCAGATTCCGGAAAGACAAACCACTGATCAGAAACAGCCCCAGAAAGATCCCCACCACAGGTCCCGAACAATCCAGGGCCATGCGGGCCACCGAAACAGTCCATGCCCTGACCCGGTCCTGAGACGAGGCAATGGAGCCACCTTCCGGCACCATGACAGGCATAACGAACAGGACAACCAACGCCGTCAAAAGCACACCAATGGCGCTGAGTATGGCAAACTCCCGGAGGCTCGGCACCTCCATCAGCAGGATGCACAGAAACGCCCCTGCAGTGGAGGCTGCCCCGGCGATGATTGGAGGAGAAGCGGACTTGAAGATATGCCCGACCAACACCCCTCCACTGAGCCCTTCAGCCTGGCCCAGCCGATGATGATTCAACCAGTGGACACAGAAATCAATTCCCAGACCAATCAGGACCAGGCCCAGGATCATGGTCACCGTATTCATCTCGCCAAAGAGAAGCCGGATCAGGCCCATCACCCAAAGCAGGGAAATGAGCAGCACGATGATGGAATAGAAAACACTGCGCAGATCCCCAAGAAATAACTTTATCAGGACCATGGTGATGGCCAGGGCCCACAAGGTCAGCCTCTTTCCAGATGTCTTGATGCACTGAACCTCGTGGTACGCGGTGACGGGGTAACCTGTCAGGCGAATCCGGGCATGGGGTGGTTCGTGCAGAATTTCCCTCTGGATTTCATTCAAAGCAGCAACCAGAACAGAAAGGTCTTCGATACTGTTTTCGGAAAAATCTGTCTCCACGCGCACCAGCAGGGCAGTACCGCGTACGGCAGCCAGCCCTGGAAGAGGGCTGAACAGGGGAGCGACCAGGTCAGCCGGTGCTGAATGCGGATCTCCTTCAAGGGCACCGGCAAGGGCTTCAAGTGTTTCGACAACGAACGATCTTATTCCTTCCTCATCCACCCGGGCTTCGGTTTTGTTCTCGCTCATGGGCGAATTACCGAATCCCGCCATGATGAGTTGGCCGATATCCATATGGTCTGAGAATTCGGCTAACGCCTCAATTTCAGCTGTTGAAAGAAACATTAATTCGTAAGGGAGAAACTCGGAATTTACACCGTGAACAAATCGGACATGAGGCAGAGAGGAAACGGCATCGGCAAATTTTTTGGCTGCTTTGCGAGCACCTGGTCCATCAACCAATGCATAGACCGTTGAACCACGCAGAGGGTCTTCAACCACTTTTAGAAATTCATGGATGAGGGGCTCATCCTGAGGAAGGGCATTGGTCCATCGGGGGTTGAGTTTCAAGGTCGATGTGGCGATCAGGGCGGGAATAGAAAAAAGGAACAGAAAGAAAAGAGACCAGTACCGGTTCCGGACGAGAAATGCCAAAATGCCAGAGATAAAGGACACGCTCAAACTCCCCCAACAATTCAGTGACCAGGGGTGATGTCCGGTCATGGACAGACATCCCATGCTCACCTCCAGCGCAAGACATGGTCCTGGTTTGGAGCTTGGTGCTGGGTTTTGTTAAGTCGTTTGTTATCGGGAGCTTGGAGTTAATGATCTGTTAATGGGGAGAGGAAACACGGGTGAACTGTGTGATTATTTACACACTCCACTGTTACAAAAAAGAAACATATTGTTCCGCAGAGAATGTACAACTCCTCTTTTCACTTTATTCTTCCAAAATTTAACAAGGGTTAAAATAGTGAGAGACCCTGGGTTTCTGGTTTTCTTCCTGCCTAGGCCGTATAAACAAGATAAGCGCCACCCAAAATCACCAGCACCCCACAGGCCTGCCGCAACAAAGCTTGCCCCCGCGATCCATCATTCCAGTTCAAGTACCTCTGCACCCGCTGGGCCGATGTCCCTGCCAGTACAATCACCGAGCAATGCCCCACTCCGTAACAGAGCAGCAGCACAACCCCATAGGCCCAACTGGTCGAAGCGGTCTTGAGAGTGACCCCCAGCATAGGAGCCATATAGGCGAATGTGCATGGCCCTACCCCCACCCCAAAAAGCAGCCCAACAAAGAAGGCACCCAAAACACCCTTGCGCGCCGAACCAGTGGGCCCGCCACCAGTCCAGGGTATCTTCACAACACCCAGAAAATGAAGTCCCAGGAAAAGAAATATCAGGGCCAGGGTGTAATTGACAAAAGTACCCACGTCGCCAAGCATGCGGCCAAGAGCAGCGGTGAGGCCGCCGATCAAGGCTATGGTCACCAGAATCCCCACAGAAAAAACCATGGAAATGTTGAACGCGCGCCGGCTGGAAGGAGCTCCCTGCTCTCCAATAAAGGCAATCACCAGAGGGATGCTGGCCAGGTGGCACGGGCTGAGCACGATGCTCAAAACACCCCAGAAAAAAGCAGCACTCATGGCCACGTAGGCAGTACCGCTGACAGCTTCGGTGAGGGTTGTGAAGAGACTTTCCATGGGCTAGATGGCTTCAACCGGTTGGGTAATTTCGAACTCAAATCCCAACTCCTGCCACTTGGCTAAAATGGCTTCCTGGGAAATGAATCCTTCATGACGGAAAAGTTCCGTACCAGAGGCATCGATAAAAACCTGGGTGGGTATGACCCGAATATTCCAGGGCTCTCCCGCTGCCGGATCTTTTTTAATGTCGATGACATCCACCACCATCGACCCCTGGTATTGCTTTGCAAGGTTGTCCAGGATGGGAGCCATTTTCTTGCAGGGGATGCACTTGTCAGACCCGAGATCCACCAGACGGGGCAGGGCCGCTGTCTCGGATTGTTCAGTATTTTCACCATGATGGGCCTTATCCTCAGGCAAATTCTTGAGAACAAAAGCCCCGGCAAAAACCAGGCACGCCGATACGATGATAAGGATGTTTCTAGTCATCAGAACTCCTTTGATGCCGCAATACCCAACCCACATCCTAATTCTATGCTTTTATCGGAAGATTATCCAAAAATTTACGTCTGTAAGACGACTTTTCCCATATGACGTTCCCTGTTTCCGTGTCTATACTGGTCAAAATACAAAATGCCCTTCCATTTTTTTCCCTGGGAGTATTGACCATGCCCTTATGGTTTCTGGAAGCCAGCCCCATCATGCAAGCCTTCCTGGCCACCCTCTTCACCTGGGGCGTGACGGCTCTCGGCGCCGCCGGAGTGTTTGTTTTTCGGACGGTGAACCGCAAATTGCTGGACGCCATGCTGGGCTTTGCCGCCGGCATCATGATTGCCGCCAGCTTCTGGTCCCTGCTGGCCCCGGCCATCGCCATGACCGAAGCCGCCGGCAAAACACCCTGGATTCCTGCCGTGATTGGCTTCCTGTCCGGTGGCGCATTCCTCTATGGGGTGGACAAGGTTTTGCCTCATCTGCATTTGGGTTTCCCCGTGGAAGAAGCCGAAGGTATCAAAACCAGCTGGCATCGCAGCGTCCTGCTGGTGCTGGCCATCACCCTGCACAACATCCCTGAAGGCCTGGCCGTGGGCGTGGCTTTTGGCGCCGTGGCAGCCGGAGTGCCCGAAGCCAGCATGGGCGCCGCAGTGGCTCTGGCCCTGGGTATTGGAATTCAGAATTTCCCGGAGGGATTGGCCGTGTCCGCCCCTTTGCGCCGGGAAGGATGGAGCCGAAGCAAGTCTTTCATGTACGGGCAGGCCTCTGGTGTGGTGGAGCCCATCGCCGGGGTCATTGGCGCCGCAGCGGTGCTTTGGATGCGCCCGCTGCTTCCCTACGCCCTCAGTTTTGCCGCCGGCGCCATGATTTTTGTGGTGGTGGAAGAGTTGATTCCCGAATCCCAGCTGGATAAAAACACCGACCTGGCCACCATCAGCGCCATGGTGGGTTTTGCACTGATGATGGCTTTGGATGTGGCTCTGGGGTAAAGAACCTTCCGTTTAAAAGGATGTGCTCAACCCCGCACTGACGGCCTGTTCCCCCACCCCGGCCCATTCAGCAAAAATACCCACCGGCCCCAGCTGCACAGCCATGCCCAATGCGATTTGGTAATGATGAATATCTGACCCTGTCACTTCAACCTCTGCAATTTCCCAGTTCACCGGCCCGCCAAAAATCCTGGCCGCCACATACGGGAATGTATTGTTGTTGATATTCCAGCCGGCACGCGCGCCAAAACGTGCATCTGCGGCAAAATAGCTGGTGGCTGCTTGAGTGCCGGGATCAATGGTTTCGGTCCATGAAGCCCCGAAAAAGAGAGATAGATCCACAAAAGGTGTGTACCCCTCACCGATGAGGGCCCGATTTTCCAAACCAATGGAAAACAGGCCACCCGGCTCAACAGCATGAATGACTCCATCAGGAGTTATCATATCTCCATCGAGAATGAGCCCCACACCACCGCGCAGGGTCCAGCTCTCGTTGATGAGCCAGCCGCCAGCCATGGAGACGGTAGACATTTCCACATCCACATCCTGATGGTCATCAAAACGAATGGTGGTGTTGAAAATGCCCAAGCCAAGACCCAGTTGGAATTGATCTCTGCCGGTCAGCTCAGGGTGACTTTGGGATCCAAAACATTGTGGGGGCGGACCGCCCGGAATGGGGACACCTCAACCATAGGCGGCGGGTGCTGCAGCCAGCCATATCATTCCCATTAAGACCAGACAAAGGACAGATTTCATCATTTTTATCCTCAATGTTTCTTGAAAAAGATATTACTTTCGACGCAAAACGTAATCTAGCGACTGCCCCTCAAATTGGCCTGCACCATCTTCGTGCATAAGCAATTCATTGCCCGTTGTTGAGACTTTCCCCGACCGGATTTCCAATTTCTCTCATCATAGTTCCATTGAAGGCAATCGCCTATGGAAGTTTCTCAAAAAAACAGATGACAAATCAGGGATTCAAAGCGAGATTGTGCTCGCTGAAACTGAAACTGATACATCACTTTATCTGAAACTGGAGATCACCATGGCTGAATTCATGCTCAAAGGCAACACCTTCAACACCACTGGAAACCTGCCTGAAGTGGGCGCCGATGCCCCCAACTGCACTCTCGTGGGTGCCGATCTCAGCGAAATCGAACTGAGTGGCTTCACTGGTAAGCGCGTGGTGCTGAATATCTTCCCCAGCATCGACACCGATGTTTGCGCCGCCAGCGTGCGCCGCTTCAACGACGAAGCCGGCAAACTGGAAAACACCGCTGTGGTCTGTGTATCGGGCGACCTTCCCTTCGCCCATGGCCGCTTCTGCGGTGCCGAAGGCCTGGAAAATGTGGTTTCCTGCTCCGATTTCCGCGATGGTGGCTTTGGCCGCGCGTATGGCGTCCGCATTGCTGATGGCCCCCTGCAAGGCTTGTGCGCCCGCTCCATCGTTGTTGTGAACGAAGAAGGCAATGTGGTTTATACCGAGCTTTGCCCCGAGACCGTGGAAGAGCCCAACTACGATGCGGCTCTTGCTGCCTTGAAGTAGGACCTCTGGTTCTGAAGCCTGCCACCGCTATTGGTGGCAGGCTTTTTTTTGGATCCTCATGGCATTTCCAGCCCCCATGACTTAAACTCAAAGCATGAGTTATCTTCAAACAAAACTCACCGAGCAAACAGGCATCTCAGTGCCGGTTATCTGCGGCCCCATGTTTCCCTGCAGCAACCCGGAATTGATCGCC
>JAOZJV010000959.1 GCA_029935695.1 Candidatus Krumholzibacteriia bacterium
CGCTAAAACCATGGACCCCGAAGGGATCAGGCTCTGGCCTTGAATCTGGATTCGCCAGGTTGAAATTGCAAGCCAAAGCCCGGTCCCCAGCAGCGCAACAAACCCAATCAACCCGGTTTCACAAAGAATCTGCAGAGGGAAATTATTGACCACTGGCCAGGAGAATTGGCTTTGCAATCCCATGGGATCCACCAACAGTGGAAAATGAAAGGCAAACTGACCCCAGCCAATGCCCACAACCGGGCTGGACAAGAAAGCCAACCAGGCGGCTTTGATACTGTACAGCCGGGTGAGGTTTGACCAATCCTGATTGTTGAACGAAGCCATCAGCCGGTTCAGAATCCAACCACCGGAAAAGCTGTCCACCAAAACGACCACCAAAAGCAGAAGAGCCAGAAACCACAAAGATGCGGGGGAACTTTTGGTTTGTTTATCCCCGTGATTTTTAAATTTCATCAGCAGAAATCCAGCCAGCAATAAAAAGAGCTGCCCCATGAAGCCCAACCAGGCTCCCCGGGACCAGGTCAGGACCATCAAAACCAGGAGCAGAGCCCCTAGCATCCATCGCATCCATAAGGGCCGGCGCCACACCAGAAGAAAGGGCCACACCATGACCAGAAAATTTCCCAGGTAGAGAGGCTCGCAAACAGTGCCTCTCAAACGCGGAATTTCCTGAAGCACATTGTTGAGATAGAGCTTTTCAGATCCCGATAGAATGCTGGGGTTTGAAGTGAACAACATCTCCAGCTGAGAATAAACGACCATGGGATGAAAAAAATTCAGTCCCTGAAGCAGGCTGTATATAATCTGGAAAGTTGCACCAAGAAAGAGGAAATCCAAGGTCAGTTGCCACCGACGGGATCCCCGCACCCAAAGGGCCACCCACCAGAGAAATGAAAACATGATCAGCAACTGGACGATTTGTTTGGCCCAGCGTCCCAGGCCCGAGGTCAGAGGTTCAGGCGAAGGCGCCGCCCACAATCCCAGGCCTGAAACCAGTACTGCCAACAAAGACCCGCAGGAAATCAGGATCAAAAACAGGGGCGGTTTATTCAAGGCACCCGGCATACCTGAGAGTTTCCCCAGCCTGAGTT
>JAOZJV010000960.1 GCA_029935695.1 Candidatus Krumholzibacteriia bacterium
CCTTTGCCCCATTGATACGCGTCTGGTGAACAAAAAGCTGATGAGCGGCGAGCAGATCGCCTGGCTGAACAGCTATCACAAGCGCGTGTTCAATGAGCTGAGTCCACGGTTGGACAAAGTGCACACGAGCTGGTTGAAGAAGGCCACCAAAGCCATCTGATCCATAGACCAGGGATAGTGCGGCGGCGGGGGCCATGCTCTCGCCGCTGTATTTTCTGGAAACCCCGGTGCAGGAGCACGCATGGATACGCTATTTCGCAACGTGGGAATTGTGGCCCACGTTGATGCCGGAAAAACCACCATCTGCGAGCAATTCCTCTTTGCCGCCGGGGCCATCGCCTCGGCCGGCAGTGTGGACAAAGGCACTTCCACCACTGACAGCATGAGTGTGGAGCGGGAGCGTGGCATTTCCGTTCGTTTGGCCACCGCTTCATTTATATGGGATGGCGTGCGAATCAATCTGGTGGACACACCGGGCCACGTTGATTTCTGCGCAGAGGTTGAACGCTCACTGCGTGCTCTTGATTGTGCCGTGCTGGTCATCAGCGCTGTGGAAGGTGTTCAGGCTCATACCAGCACGATTTTCAAGGCCCTTCAGGCCCTCTGTATTCCCACTCTGATTTTTATCAACAAAATTGACCGGATTGGGGCCGATGTTCAGGCTGTGGTGGCGGAAATTAAGCGAGAGCTGACTGGTGATATTCTTCTATTGCAGGAAGCCATCAACCAGGGGGAAACCGATGCTTCCATGGTTCCTGTTTGGCACGACGGTAGTGATGGAACGCCTGCGGACCTGGTTGAAGCCATCGTGGAAAATGATGATGCAATGGTGAGCCGGTTTTTGGATGGGGAGAGTTTTTCCCATGCTGAACTGGATCAGGTCCTTGCTTCGGGCACTGCTCAATGTTTGCATTACCCGGTTATGTTGGGAGTGGCCAAAAATGGTATCGGAGTGAAACCTCTTTTGGATGCCATCGTGCGTTATCTGCCAGGTCCCCGGGGGGATGATGATGCGCCCCTTTCGGCAGTAGTTTACCGCATTGATCACACTCAAAAATTAGGGAAAACTGCCGGTGTGAGGGTTTTTCAGGGA
>JAOZJV010000454.1 GCA_029935695.1 Candidatus Krumholzibacteriia bacterium
ATCCGTGGCGTTGTAGAGAATCTGGTACTCAAGATCGGCTGGAAAGTCCCTGGACAATTCGTCCATGATTTCCTGGACACCCTGAGCCACACCCAGGGCATTGGATCCCGGCAACTGGTAAATACCAATGGCAATGGCCGGGCTGCCGCTGTCCTCCGCATACCAGGCATAAGAAAGGGCCCCAAGCTCCACATCAGCCACATCGCGCAGATAAAGAATATCACCTTCGGAGCCGGCTTTGATCACGATGGCGCCGAATTCCTCCTCCGTGACCATGCGTCCTTTGGTGATGATGTTGTACTGAAACGGCAAGTCCCCTTTGTTGGGCTGGGTGCCAATGGCGCCGGCAGCCACCGAGACATTCTGGGCCCGAACGGCGTTCATCACCTCGGTGGAAGTCACCCCGCGGGCTTTCATCTGCTCCGGGTCCAGCCAGATGCGCATGCTGAAATCCTTGGCGCCGAACACCGTCACAACACCTACGCCCTCCACCCTGGCCAATTGATCCTTGATGCGTGTGGCCACATAGTTACTGATGTAAAGCTCATCATAAGTGCCACCGGGGGATTTCAGAGACACCACTTCAACCATGGCAGTGCTCTTCTTATCCACCTTCACACCCTGGCGCATCACTTCCGAGGGCAAAAGCGGTTCGGCAACAGCCACCCTGTTTTTGACCATGACCTGAGCCATGTCAACATCAGACCCGATATCGAAACTGACCGTAAGGTTCAGCTGACCTTCGGAATCACTTTTGGAATCCATGTAGATCATGTGTTCCACACCGTTGACCTGCTCTTCGATGGGCGCGGCCACGGATTCAAGAACAGTGGCAGCGTCAGCACCGGGGTAGGTGGTGGTTACGGCAATGGTTGGCGGCGTCACATCAGGCATGGATTCGATAGGAAGCAGGGGAATGGAAATCCCGCCCACAATCAGGATCAGAATCGAGATCACAAGAGCCAGCTTGGGCCGGTCGATAAAAATTCGGCTGAACATCCTCGATGTCTCCTTGGCTTAGTCTTTGGCCGCTTGCTGGGATTGTTTTTTCATGGCTTCAAATTGTTCGGCAGTCAGAGGCTGAACCGGCATTCCCGGACGGGCAATCATCAACCCGCCGACAATAACTGTTTCCTGACCTTCGAGTCCGGTCTTGACGTGAACTTCGCCATCGCCCTGAGCAGCGCCGAGAGTGATATATTTCTGCTCAACAATATTACCTTCACCCACCGTCAAGACGTACTTGCCACCCAGATCCGTGCCCACAGCCGTTTCGGGAATCAGAATGGCATTGGGAATTTGTTTCCCGGATGCTTTCAACCGGACAAACAGTCCCGGGAAGATATCCCCTTCCTTATTCTCCATCAGTGCCCTCAACTCAATGGTGCCGGTGTTTCGGTCCACTTCATTGTCGATGAAATCCATGTATCCGGGATGGGGAAAACCTTCGTCATTGGCCAGCGCTGCAAATACCCTGGCTCTTTCCCGTGGCTGGTCTGTCTTGTTTTTCACTAATCTCTTACTGGCCGCCAGATAATTCAGCACCACTGATTCAGGTGCGTGAAAATAAACGTAAATAGGAGTGATTTTGTTGATCCGGGTCAGGCTGGTGACGGCGCCAGGGCCGACCAGGTTGCCCACATCCACCATATTACGACTGGCATAACCATCAATAGGCGAGCGCACCTTTGTGTAACTGAGGTCCAATTCGGCATCGGCCAGCATGGCTCTGGCTGATGCCAGTGAGGCGATACTCATGTCCCTGTCCGCCCGGGCCCGGTCCACGTCCATCTCACTGACGGCCTTACTCTTGCTGGCCTGCTCAACCCGTTTCAATTCTGTCTCGGAGCGCAGAAGATCCGCTTTGGCCGATTGAACATTGGCCTGGGCCACATCCCGTGCCGCCACATACCGCTCATCCTCAATGGTGAACAGCAGGTCACCTGCCTCGACCTTGCTGCTGGCCGCAAATTCCACGGTCTCCAGAGTTCCCGTCACCCGGGCTACAATATCGGCTGTTTCGAAGGCCCTGGCGCTGCCGGTGAAGACGGTATATTCAGATACCGAGCGCACAGTTGGTTTGACCACAGTCACCGGTGGTGCCTGCCGGGCGGCAGCAGCTTCTTCCTTGCCGCATGAAGCAACCAACAGCATCAGGGCCATCAAGGAAAAAATCATTCCAACCCGGTGTTGAATTCCCATTTGAAAAAGTTGACGCATCATCGACCTTCCTCTTCCACCGAAGCGGGTTCTGCCATGGCTGTTTCCTGTGTTTCAACGGGCAAATCAGGAGCGGGATCATCCAGTGACCAACCGCCGCCGAGAGCCCGGTTCAAATTGATTAAATTGGTAAGGACCAGCCCTCGTGACTTGGCCAGCTGATCCTGCTGGCTGAAAAGCACACGCTGAGCATCCAGATAGTTCTGAAAATCAGTCAGGCCGGAGACATACTGGGTGTTGACCAGCTCCACCGACTGCTGGGCCGACTCGGCGGCCGTCATCAACAGGTCCCGGCGAATTTCTTCCTGACGCAGAGCCACCAGTGAATTCTCCACTTCAGCCAGGGCCCCGAGAACAGTCAGTTCGTATGCCGCCAGAAGTTGTTCCGTGCGGGCTTCCTCAACCTTGATCTGTCCCCTGATTTTGCCACCGGTGAAAAGATTCCATTTCACTTCCGGACCAAAAGACCAACCGAAGGCTCCGGACTCGCCAAGATCCCCAAATTGGGGCGCGCGCAAAGCCAATGCTCCATTCAGGGAAAAGCTGGGATACAATTCGGCAGTGGCCACACCGATGCGGGCCGACTGGGCCGCAAGGTCCCGCTCACTGCGGCGCACATCAGGACGGCGGCGCAGAAGTTCTGCAGGCAACGCCATCATCAGATCAGTGGACGGACTGGGCATTCCCGAGTGGATTATTAATTGCTCATCGAGGGTTCCCGGTGCCTGCCCAAGCAGAATAGCCAGGCGATTTAACGCTGTTTCCAGGGCTACTTCCATTTGGGGAATCATAGCCTCGGTGTTGGCCAGGTTGCTTCGGGCCTGAGAAACATCCAGCAAGGGAACCAGCCCGGCGTCTTCACGGGCTATCACCACATTCATGGTTTCACGCTGGCTCTCAACATTGCTGTGGGCAAAATCAAGACGAGTCTGCAGGCTGCGCACATCAACATAGGTCGACGCCACTTCGGCATAGAGGGAAACCAGGACATCCCGGTAATCTTCAATGGATGATTGGAGGGCAGCACCGGTTGATTCCCGGGCCCGACGATTCTTGCCCCACACATCAATTTCCCAGCTGGCCCCCATGCCAAATTCCCAATTGTTGGCTGGGTTGTCTCCCCCGGGAGCATAAAAATCAGGAGTCTTGGCACGGGTGCCATCACCGGACAAACCAACCTGAGGCCAGTAGGCTCCACCAGTGATCTGGTGATAAGCCCGGGCTTCACGGATACGGCTGACAGCCATGTCCAGATCCAGGTTTGAATTCTGGGCCTGCACGATGAGGGTATCAAGCATGGCATCACCAAAGGCGGTCCACCAA
>JAOZJV010000455.1 GCA_029935695.1 Candidatus Krumholzibacteriia bacterium
TCGTCCACCGCCGCGGTCAGGGTGCGGTCACCGCTGGTGGCCGGCACCACGCGGGCGCCCATCAGCCGGATACGGGTCACGTTGGGCAACTGGCGGCGCATGTCCTCTTCACCCATGTAGACATCACACTCCAGACCCAGACGGGCAGCCACTGCGGCAGTGGCCACACCGTGCTGGCCGGCCCCGGTCTCGGCAATGATTTTGGTCTTTCCCATGCGGCGGGCCAGTAAGGCCTGGCCCAAACAGTTGTTCAATTTGTGGGCACCCAGATGGTTCAAGTCTTCGCGCTTGAGCAACACTGTGGCACCAAGGTGTTCACTCAGTCGTTCCGCATGATACAAGGGTGTGGGACGGCCGGAATATTGCAGGTATTCACGAGCCAGTTCCGCTTCGAAAACTTCATCCTGGCGGTATTTCAAAAAGGCCTTCGTCAGGGCTTCGAGGGGGCCTTCCAGGGGTGGCGGAACAAAGCGGCCACCATAAGGTCCAAAGAATCCGTTTTCGTCGGGAGTATTGATCAGGTTTGCATTCTGGTTCAGGTTTTGTTCGGGCGTAGCCATGGTTTTCTCCTCAAGTTTGGTTCGTTGTTTCTGTTTGCATCATTCTCAAAATACTAAAAAAACCGCCGGCTTCTGATGAAGCCGGCGGCGAAGTTGCGCTATATTTTTTGCTGAATCCATTAGCCTGAGCGTTTATTTACAGCAGCGCGCACCTCTCCATCCGGCAGTGACGCCAAAGCCAGCTGTGTTGCCGGCAGATGGTGGTTGAGATGCTGTTGAATTGCTGCACGATTGCTCCGGTTGATTTCCTACAAAAACACCCGCCTGAAAACTGGTGGGTGAAATGATTTGTTGAATGATTATATACGAAATTCACAGGACTGTCAAACTTCAAGGCAGAAAGGCCTTCACTCCCAGAAACAAACTGATCCGGTTGGCATCCCGGGAGACTCCATCCACAGGAATCTTTTCGGTGAACTCACCTGTCTGATAATTTAACTCAAAATCCATGGCCACCACATTGGACAACATCCAACTGACTCCTGCACCCATGGACCACATTCCCGATTTGAATTTCAATTCACTGTCAGCCCGGTCTTCCCTGGCCAAGCCCCATAAATACCCCAAACCCAGGTAAGGGATGGCGTGACCTTTGGGTTCGTCATCGCCCACCACATCAAAATAATATTGCATGATGGGTCCCATGCTGTAGTGGCTGTTAAGCACCTCGCCCTGAATGAACCAGCGACCCTCAATATGCAAATCAATGGCCAGATTATCCGCCACGAAATACCCACCGGTGGGCCGAACGATCCACTCCTGAGTCCGGTCGCCATCGGTGTTTTCGTAATAGGTGTCGCCGGCACTGGAAAAAGTAAAACTACCACCCACCAGGTGGCTGCCTTGTTTGAGGAATGACTCAGGCTTATCACCGGCTTGGGCATTGGCAACCAAACCCATCAGGAAAAAAACCAGCACACTCAAATGGATCTTCATGAACTACTTCCCTGGAGCTTCGAAAATATAAACGCTGCCCGAGTACTGGCCTGGCGTGAATTCCAAACCCGTGAAATCGGCAAAGTGGGCCAACAGGTTGAAGCCGGCCTTTTTGTTCATGGAAAGATACTCTGAGCTGACGCGGGGATAAAGAGTTGTTTCGCCAGAAAAAACAGCCATGCCTTCTTTGGTCAGGCTGGTCTGAAAAAGAAGGTTGCCCTGATTGTCGTCCACATATTTCCGGTTGAACTTCAGCTTGTCCTCGGGGAATTCAAGAACAGGAAGAGTGTATTCATCCAAATGCAGCAGGGGATCAAAATTGACCGTTTGAAATATCCAGCGCCCGCCAGGTTGCAACAGCTTATGCACCGAGGCCAGAAAATTGGGTATTTTTTTAGCATGAAGATGGGGAAGGACATTGCCAATACAGTAAATGCCACTGAAAGAAGCAGGCTTCAACATGCCGATGTCCTGCAGGTCCAAAATCTGAAATTTTGGCTCTGAGTAAACTTTTTCAGCTTCGAGGATCATTCCCGGATCCAGATCAATGCCCAGGCATGATCGCCCGGTGCCGGAAAGGCGCCCGCAATAGTGCCCTGTTCCACAACCCAAATCCAGAACACGCTCTCCCTGGGGAAGCCAACGGTCCAGAAACTGAAGAGTTCCTTCCCGCAAAGGGAATATTTTTTCGTATTCTCCCGCAAAATCCGAATAGAACGCCATGTGTATCTTTCTTCTGTGTGCTATATTAGGGACATCGTCAAGGTGTCCCAAACTTTCAGGGGGTACGACCCATGTTTCCATTCAAAAAAATTCTCTGTCCCACCGACTTCAGTGAAGCCGCTCTTTGCGGAATCAAAATGGCCCGCGAGATGGCCGTTCGCTTCGAGTCGGAAATCATTCTGTTGAATGTTCACAAACCCATACCTCATCTGCCATCGCCCAGGATGGAAGCCTCTGACATCTCCTTTGATGTTACAGCCTATGAAAAGGCCGTCATCGTTGATGCGGAACATTCCCTGGCCGAAATCAGGGACGAAATTCTTGGTGATGTGGTCAAGACAACTCTCGTAGTTCACATTGGAAACCCGTCCAAGGGGATTCTCCATGTGGCCGAAGAAGAAAACGTGGATGCTATTTTCATGGCCACCCACGGCCGCACCGGCCTGTCCAAAATCATGTTCGGATCAACAGCCCAGCGGGTGTTGCGCCGGGCCACCTGTCCGGTGATGAGTATTCGTTCCTGCGGCTAGAAACGATACATTTCGTATCCGACCTGGGGCCAGAGATCTTCTCGCACGGCTCCAGCCTGAATCAGCGCGTCACGCCAAAATGTGACGCGCTTTTCATCACCCGGCCGGAGGGCAATTTCCACCCGGCTGATTCCCTGGCCATTCATTTCGGCCAACAAATCAACAGCACTTTCCCGGCCTTCTTCACAATTCAGCAAACGAACCCGCAAAAAACGAATTTCGGGAGGAACCCAGCCACTGGCACCGCCGGTGACGGGAAGACCTGTTTTGAGACTGCGCAAAAGCCACAATGCTTCGGTCCGGTCTTCAGCATATTCGTTAGCCGGAGCAGGCAAGGTAAGGACCGAACCCTGTATTTTATCCACAAGCTCGAGACGGCCATCCATGGGCACCTGCATTGACGGCACCGCAGCGGGCAAAGACACCAGAAATAGCAAAACCAAAGGCACCAGAGGAGCGGCCCAACGGCGGAATCCCGTTTGGTATTTGATGACCAGCTGTTCCACCCCCACAGCGGACCACCAGGCCAAAGCCACCACCATCAGCCAGGAAAAACGCCATACGCCACGGAAAGCTTTGAAGGGAGGAACCAATTCGCGGATGGCATCAAGGGGCAGAGGCAAACGATAGCTGGTGCCTGGAAGTCCCATGGACTGGCCGAAAGCCATGACCAGACCGATGACGCCCAACACCAGCAAAGACCGGCCAAAACGGCGCCTTTGAAAGGCCAGGTAACCACGTCGCCACCATCCTACGGCAAACAGAGCCAGAGCCAGCCAACCGGGATGCAG
>JAOZJV010000961.1 GCA_029935695.1 Candidatus Krumholzibacteriia bacterium
CATGAAAAAGAGGGCAAATTTCATGGAGCTGTATTCCAGGTGGAAACCAGCCACAATTTCAGATTCACCTTCGGGCAAATCGAAAGGATTACGGTTGGTCTCGGCAAAAACCGCGGTGATAAAGAGCAGGAACCCGAGAGGCTGGACGATAACGCCCCACTTGGGCAGGAAGCCCCAAATCAGATCAGCCTGCCCAGCAGCAATCTCAGTAATTTGCAGCGTACCAAAGACCAGCACCAGTCCCATGAGAGCCAGTCCCATGGTCAGTTCGTAGCTGATCATCTGGGCGGTGGCACGCATGCCGCCGAGGAAAGTAAATTTGTTATTGGCAGCCCAGCCCGCCATAACCACGGCGTAGGTGCCAAGGCTGCTGACAGCCAGGACGTAGAGCAGCCCCACGTTCAAGTTGGCCACCACCAGAGGAATCTGTCGTCCGCCAATCATGATGTAATCGCCAAATGGCACCACGGTGTAGGTGCTCATGGCCACGATCATCGCCAGCATGGGAGCCAAATTATAAAGGGCCTTGTGGCGGTTGTCCGGAGTCACGTCCTCTTTGAAAAGAAGCTTGAAGACATCGGCCACCGGATGGACCAGACCAGCCAGCCTCACGCCACCGATTTCCGCCCGGTTCGGACCCGTTCGGTCCTGAATAAAGGCGGCACCTTTGCGTTCCATCCAAATCAGCACCACGACCATGCCCATGATCAGGGCAAACATGAAGCCGATTTTCGAAAGTGTGTCGAGCACGACGGTCATTCGGTTTCACCTCCGGCCAGCACTCCGCAGCCAGGCAGTTGGTTCAGGTTGATATCTTTGCCGGCAAAGAGCAAGGCACTCACAGCTTCCCGCACCGGCTTCAGACCAGTCGGTACATCCTGTTGCCCGGCACCAGCCAACAGTTCGGTCAATATGCGCCAATCTTCACGGGCAGCACCTTTACCCTTCAGGGCAGGCTTGAACTCTTGCAGACGGCCATCCTTGTTGACAAAAATGCCACCCTTTTCAGCCCAGGTGCAGCCAGGAAGCACATGAGAAGCCTGTGCGCTGGTGTCATTCTGATGAGTTCCTACATACAGCACGATTTCTT
>JAOZJV010000456.1 GCA_029935695.1 Candidatus Krumholzibacteriia bacterium
CTAAATCCACTGTGGTCAGGGGACGCATCATGGATTGGTACGGGGTATCAGGTGATGATGTCACCGTGGTCCATCCACCTGTGGATGTGGACCGTTTTGAAACAGCTCAAAATTTGCCGGCACCCGATGGTCTGGTCAGTGGCACCTATGATCTTGTGGTGTCAGCCCTGGTGGCCTATAAAAGAATAGACTTGGCAGTACTGGGCGCTCTCAAGGCAGGAAAAACCCTGGTGGTGGTGGGCAAGGGTCCGGAATTGGAACGACTGAAAAATCTGGCAGCGACCAGCCTTGGACAGGGCCGGGTTCATTTTGCCGGGGCCGTTTCCGATGCTGATCTTCCCGCTTATTATGCTCATTGCCGATCTTTTGTCTTTCCCGGACTTGAAGATTTTGGTATCACCCCTCTGGAGGCCACCGCTTCGGGTCGTCCCGTGGTGGCTTTCGGTGAAGGTGGTGTTCTGGACACTGTTGTTGAAGGGCTCAACGGCCTGTTCTTTCGGCAGCAAACGGCCGATGCGGTGGCAGCAGCTTTGGCTGATCCGTCGTTGGATGCGGACTGGAACACCGAAGCCATGATTGAGCACGCTGCCGGCTTCAGCCGTGAACGTTATCGTCGTGAGATGGACATCGAAATCAGGCAGGCCTGGCAGCGACATCAGGGGCTGCCTTCAGGAGATCTTGTTGGTGACTGAAACAGGCAGAGGAAGAGAACGCACCTTTGATGCGATTATTCTGATCATCTTCGACATGATGATGCTGGAATCTGCCTTTCTTGCCACCTACTGGTTTCGTTTTTACAGCGGATTTTGGCTGGTGCCCCTGGGCATCCCGCCCATGGGAATGTACCTGGGGTTCAGTGCTCTCATCCTCGCGGTGTTTTTCTGTATTTTTTATGTGTCAGGAATGTACACCCTGCGCGGTGGACGGACCCTGGTGGATGACCTCCTGGGCTTGTTCAAAGGGGCAGCCCTGGCGGGTCTTTTAGTGCTGGCCATGACTTTTTTCCTCAACAGGATGGCCTTCAGCAGATCTTTCTTTGGCTTGTTTTTCCTCTCTACTTTTGGCTTTCTGACTGTGGGGCGTATTCTGGCCCGGATTCTCCTGCGATCGGTTCTGCATCAGGGCCGCACTGGTATTCGTACCCTGGTTGTAGGCACCAGTCCCATGCGCAGACGACTGCTGCATTTAGTTCGTGAGTTGCCGGGTCTGTCCATCAGGCCTGTGGGATGGCTCACCACTCCGGATGATTCAACCGATGATGTCCAGACCGAGGCTCCTGAACAAGCCACCATTCTGGATGCCTCCGGCAGACGCCGAGTCACACCCGCCGTCGGTGAAATACCTTTGCTGGGTGATGTAGCCGATGTGCGGTCCCTGGTCCTCGAAAACCACATTGATCTGGTGGTCCTGACAGTGCCTTTTGAGCAATTGCCTCTGGTGAAAAAGGTGGCTTTGGAGCTTGCCAATCTGAATGTCGACCTGCAATTCGTACCGGATTTGATGGCTTTGCACACAAGCCGTATGCGGCTGAAGGAAATTGGTGGCATTCCTTTTATTTCCGTACGGGAAGAAGCCCTCAGCGGTGTCGATCGTATCGTCAAGAGGGTTTTTGATTTGGTGGCCACCGGGTTGGGCCTGATTTTCCTGTTGCCCCTTTTGGCTGGGCTGGCGCTGTTGGTGAAAATTTCTTCTCCGGGTCCTGTTTTTTACAGACAGGCCCGCATGGGGCGCGATGGGGCCGAGTTTGACATGATAAAATTTCGCACCATGCGCACCGATGCCGAATTGCAAAGCGGGCCGGTGTGGACGACTGAATCAGATCCCCGAATCACACCCATTGGATCGGTCCTGCGGCGCTTCAGTCTGGATGAGTTTCCCCAGCTGTGGAATGTCTTGCGGGGCGACATGAGCCTGGTGGGCCCGCGGCCCGAACGCCGGGTTTTTGTGGAAGAGTTCAGTCGCAAAATGCCCCGTTATTTTGAACGCCACCGGGTCCAGTCAGGGCTGACCGGGTGGGCCCAGGTGCATGGTTTGAGAGGGAATACAAGCATCGAAGATCGTACACTTTATGACCTTTATTACATGGAGAACTGGTCTCTTGGCTTGGATATCAGAATCCTGCTGATGACGATCCACCATGTGTTGAGGGGAGAGAACGCATACTGATGCCAATTTTTCTGGCCTTTTTTGAAAATCTGCGCCCACGGCAATGGACCAAAAATCTGCTGTTGTTTGCCGGGGTTATTTTTGCACAGGAATTGGGCAACACAGCCTGTGTGCGCCGGGCTGTTTTCGGTGCCCTGGTGTTCTGTTTCTGTTCCGGTGTGATTTATGTATTTAATGATATTGCGGACAGGGATTTGGATCGGCGTCATCCCAGCAAAAAGAACCGTCCCATTGCCTCGGGGCGTTTGCCCGTTGCCACCGCTGCCCGGTTGGGGGGAGGCCTTCTGGTTGTCTGTCTTCTGGCCGCCTGGTCCCTGGGACCGCTTTTTCTGGCCAACGTCCTTATGTTTTTTCTTTGGAATTTCCTGTACACAGGCTGGCTCAAACGGGTGCCCATTCTGGATGTTTCCGGCATCGGCATGAGTTTTGTGATCAGGGCCACAGCCGGTGTTGTGGTGCTTTTGCCGGCCTGCCCCGGTGTGGGGATTTCACCCTGGCTATTGCTGTGCACCTTCTTTTTGAGCCTTTTCCTCGGTTTCTGCAAAAGAAGAGATGAGTTTTTGAAGGTGGAGCAACAAGGTGGAGTGACCAGGCCTGTTCTGAGGGCCTACACTGAGCCGGTGCTCAACGCCATGATCGGAATGAGTTTTGCCATGACGTCCATGATGTACGCCTTGTACACCATTTGGCCCGATACGGTGGCCCACTTCGGGACCAACCACCTGATCTACACCATTCCTTTCGTTTTGGCGGGAATGGGGCGTTATCTTTATTTAGTGTACCAGGAGGACAAGGGTGGCAAGCCCCATGAAATTCTCCTGAATGATGTGCTCCTGCAGATTCTGGTGGTCGGCTGGATTGCAGCGGCGATCCGCATCATCGGAACCTGAGCCAATTCACGGAGGTCTACATGCGGCCAGTTGTTGCCATTGTCAGTGCCCGTCCAGAAACCATCGCCGATGATTATCGCCGGTTGTTGGATTTGGCTGGACTGGGCTGTCGTGTCCAAAAGGAAAATTCCGTGTTTGCCCTTGAGGCCCGGCAAGGGGGGGGAGGGCCAGGACAGGTCTGTCCGCCCTGGCAGGTGGAGGCTCTGCTGAAATGTCTGGCCGAATCTGGTGATATTGCAGATGAAGTTCCAGATTCTGATTCCCTGATGGTAGCCGTGAAAGATTCCGGACCATCGGCCCATTTGCGGGGTTTTGGCTGGGATGATGTGCTGCAGCGGTACAATCAGGGGCCGGCAGATGCGGACACCCTGGCTGTGGCACCATTGCGCCCGGCGGTTCTTTTGCCTTCCCTGGAGGCAGTTCTGCCCCGGGGATTTCAGATTTCACCCCACCTGCGGGGAAAAGACCTGTTTCTGCT
>JAOZJV010000962.1 GCA_029935695.1 Candidatus Krumholzibacteriia bacterium
ACAAGAGGGTTCTTCCCACATCCGGATGGTCAGATCTGAAGATGGAGGATTGAGCTTTTCACAAATTCAACCCCATCCCAGTCCTGCACCCCAGGCTTACGTGGGGACAAATGACCAGATGGCAGGGGGAGCTCCTGGAACTGAATTCTGGTGGCAAGGAAGTTTTCAACCGTGGATCCTGCCAGATCCCCATGACCCGGCCCACTTGAGCATCGTCTTCTGTGCCGACCCGGAGATCCCCATCGGGGTGGGCGATGATGCCAATGTATATATCATCAACTCAAACGATTTTGGGCAAACCTGGACACCTCGCCAGAGGGTGGATACTGGACCCGAAGGAACCTTCCAGATTTACCCTTGTGCGGCTGTAGATCCAGAACATGGCACTATCACCGTGACCTGGATGGACAACAGAGGGGGAATGCTCAACGAAAACATGAACTACCTCCTGGACACGTATGCGGCGGTCAGTTTTGACGGTGGAAATACTTTTCAACCGGAAATTCGCATCAATGATGTTTCTTTCGATCCCGATCAGGGTTCCACTTGCCGTTTTGATTGTGGTGTGGAGTATCGTGCCCTTTGGGTGGCTGAAAATGGGGTGGCTTTTGCCGGTGGGGATAGTCTTGCATTTTGGGATGGCCAAACGTGGTCCCGAGACAATAGCACCGACTTTAATAATGCCAATGGCATTTGGGGCATTGACGAAAACCAGGTTTGGGCCGTTGGAATGTGGGGCCGGGTGGATTTCTTCAATGGAACCACCTGGGATGGCATACCAAGTGGTGTCACCAACTTCTTGTATGGTATCAGCGGAAGCTCTGCATCTGATATTTACGCTGTGGGCACTACCGGAACTATTCTGCATTATGATGGCCATACCCTGTCCGCCCAAGTCAGTGGTACTTCGGAAAATCTTTGGGGAATTCATGTTCTTAATGACGGGACCAGCTTTGCTGTTGGCGACGCAGGAACCGTGCTCGAGAAAAGCGAAGACACCTGGCAGGCCTTACCCTCAATTGGTTCTGATGATATGCTGTTCAGTTGCTGGGCTTCAGCCGTTGATGACCTTTGGGTTTCATCCATCAA
>JAOZJV010000963.1 GCA_029935695.1 Candidatus Krumholzibacteriia bacterium
TGCCCATCGATGGTCAGGGTGCAGGGAATATAATGATTCTCTTCATAGTTTTCATAGATAAAAGCCATGGAGTCGGGATCACAGGTGAGGAAATAATCCTGGGGTGCGTCCTGGGCCAGAGCGGACGGCCCCATACACACGCCCGTGAACAAAAGAATCAGGCTTAAGATAATTATTTTCTTTTTCATCACGGAAGTTTAACACATATCCGCACTTAATACGGAAAAACCTTCTATTCTTTGCTTTTTGGGTGTGTCTTGTTCTTCTGCCATGGGAAATTGTGATCATCCAATTGCCTTGATAACCACCAAAGTCATGTCGTCATGTTGAAGAGTCCCACCGGTGAATTGCCGCACATCCTCAACAATGCGCTCCTTGATCTCCAGGGCCGATATTTCCGTGACGGGGATCTTATCCAACAACGTCAAAAGACGATGACCATCATAGAACTCTTCCGCTTTGTTCCGGGCTTCCACCACTCCATCAGTATAAAGCACCAAAACCTGGCCCGGCTCGAGTTGAAGATGGCTGTCCTTGAATTCAGCATGGTCAAAAGCACCCAGAGGCAATCCCAACCTGGCATCGGTCAAGTGAAACGACTTGCCACCGGCAACCAGCACCGGAGGTTCCATGGCGGCCATGGCATAGGTGATGTCCCGGCTATGGACATCAATGGACAGGAAGCTCAGGGCGGTGAACATCGTATCATCTGTTTTGGCAAACAGGGACCGATTCAATTGCTTGAACAGCGCACTCGGAAGTCTGCATTTATCGGCCGCGCAATAAACCATGCCACTGGAAAGCACCGCCACCATTGCCGCCTTCATGGCCTTACCGGAAACATCCCCCACCGCCACACCAAGGTGTGTTTCCTCTCTATCCTGCCAGAATACATCATAAAAATCGCCCCCCACTTCATAGGCCGGGATGCACACCCCGGAAATATCAAAATCTGCCAGATCAGGAGCTGAATGGGGCATGATACCCAGTTGAGCCGTGCGCGCAGTTTTCAATTCGGAAGAAATCCGGGCTATTTTGATGCGCCAACGGAAAAATAGAATCGACAATCCGAACAATACAAAAATCAGC
>JAOZJV010000964.1 GCA_029935695.1 Candidatus Krumholzibacteriia bacterium
AGGCCGAGGAAATTCCCATGCCCTGGGATTGGCCGGTGGATGTCAACTACCTGGAGGCCAAAGCGTTCTGCAATTGGAAAGCCGAAACCTCCGGCAAACCGGTGCGGCTGCCTACCGAAGCGGAGTGGCACCGACTTTTGGATGTGGCAGGTTTGCAGGGGCAGGATGATTGGACCAGGATCAAGGCCAACATCAACTTGTCCCAGGGAGCTTCGTCGTGTCCGGTGAATGAAAACCAGCAGGGGCCATTCTTTGATGTGGTGGGCAACGTCTGGCAATGGACCGAAACTCCCATCAGTGGTTTTCCCGGTTTTAAAGTTCATCCCCTTTATGATGATTTCTCGACCCCAACTTTTGATACACGGCACAACTTGCTAAAGGGCGGATCCTGGATCAGCACAGGAAATGAAGCCAACCCATTTTCACGTTATGCCTTCCGGCGTCATTTTTTCCAGCACGCAGGGTTCCGTTTCATTGAATCGGAAACAGAAGTTGTGATCCGAGAAGATATTTATGAGACAGATGAACTGGTGGGTCAGTACTGTGAATTCCATTTTGGTGACGAGTATCACGGTGTCCCGAATTTTCCAAAGGCCGCGGCAGAACTTTGTGGTGAACTGATGCATGGGCGCTCCTTCAAACGCGCTCTGGATTTAGGATGCGCCACCGGTCGCAGCACCTTCGAGCTGGCTCGATTCTGCGACCACGTCACGGGGATTGATTTCTCGGCCCGCTTCATCAGAGTGGGGCACGACATGCAGGAAAATGGCCGCATCCGGTACGCGATTGCCACCGAGGGTCTGCTGGTTTCCTATCACGAAAAAACCCTGGAACAATTTGGTCTGGAAAGCACTTCCGGCAAGGTGGAATTCTGGCAGGGCGATGCCCATAATTTGAAACCCCAGTTCAAGGATTATGATCTGGTGATGGCCTGCAACCTGGTGGACCGCCTGTACAATCCGCCAAAATTTCTGGACCACATCGCCGGCCGCATCAACAAAGGTGGGCTGCTTGTTTTGCTTTCACCCTACACTTGGCTGGAAGAATTCACCCCACCGGAGCACTGGCTGGGCGGTCGAAAAATTGA
>JAOZJV010000026.1 GCA_029935695.1 Candidatus Krumholzibacteriia bacterium
AGTCATCCAATATTTTTCCCGTCCCCAAAACCACACAGAACAGGGGGTCGTCCATCAGATTGATAGGCAGATCGGTCTGTTCGCGCAGAAGCTCAGGCAAACCTTTGAGCATTGCACCACCACCGGTGACCACAATGCCACGATCTTTGATATCCGCCGCCAGTTCGGGAGGAGTTTGTTCCAGACTCTGTTTCAGGGCGTCACAAATGGCCTGGATGGGTTCCTGCAGGGCTTCGCGAATTTCCATGGAAGAAATCTTCAGGGTTTTGGGCACACCTGAAACCTGGTACAGACCTTTGACCTCCATCTCGATTTCTTCATCAAATTTGTGGGCCGAGCCAATGGTCTTCTTGATATTTTCGGCCGTCTGGTCACCGATCAGCAGGTTGTGGTTCTTCTTGATGTAGTTGACGATGGCTTCATCCAGCTCATCGCCGCCAACGCGGATACTGGTATCGCAAACAATGCCATTGAGAGCAATGACGGCAATCTCGGTGGTTCCGCCACCAATGTCGATGATCATGTTGCCGCTGGGCTGATCCACCGGAAGTCCCACTCCGATAGCCGCGGCCATGGGCTCGGCCACCAGAAACACCTCGCGGGCACCAGCGTGCTTGGCGCTGTCGCGCACAGCCCGTTTTTCCACTTCGGTGATGCCACTGGGTACACAAACCACAATGCGTGGGGCAATGAAATGGCGTTTTTTCTGGGCCTTCTTGATGAATTCCCGCAGCATGTATTCGGTCACTTCGAAGTCGGCAATCACGCCGTCTTTCATGGGCCGGATGGCAGCGATGCGGTCGGGAGTCTTACCAAGCATGGCCTTGGCCTCGGCTCCCACTGCGTACACCTTGCCTGTGGTCTTGTCCAATGCCACCACCGAAGGCTGATTCAGGACGATGCCTTTTCCCTTGATATAAACCAGAGTATTGGCAGTGCCCAAATCGATGGCAATGTCATTGGTGAACATGCTCTGCAGACGCTTAAACATCTCGGAATCCTTCCGCGAAACATCCGTAGGTTGGCCCGGTTCATTCCTTGAACCCAGCTGGCCAACCATATTCCCTGATACTGACTATTTTGGCATCCCCCACCACCAGATGATCCAGTAGCGCGATGCCCAATACTTCTGCGCACCGGTCCAACCGGGCGGTTAATTCCAAATCATCGCTGCTGGGCTCTGCGCATCCCGAAGGATGGTTGTGAGCCACAATCAATGCTGCCGCCGACATTCCGATGGCATTTTTAAAGACTTCCCTGGGATGAACCAGAGAGGCATTAAGAGTCCCAATGGACACGGTTTCCACCGCGCGCACATTGTGCCTTGTATCGAGATAAAGCGCAAGGAAACGCTCCCTGTCAAGACCCTGAAATTCCCGGCGCAGCAACGGATGCAAATCTTCGGGCCTTCGCACCATCAAACCCCCAGCAGGTTGTGGTGAATTGGCGCGTCCTCCAAACTCAATGGCAGCCAGCAAACGCCTTGCCCGGGTAGGGGAAATACCCGCCTGCCGGGCCAGAACCGCAGCCGGAATGGCCGACAAACGGCTCAAATCTGGCCAGTGGCGGCAAATCTTCCCCGCCACGTCCAAAGCCGGCACACCGCCACCAGGCCCCAGAATAAGGGCCAGCAGCTCGGCATTACCCAAAGCAACAGCCCCCAGGCGTTCCAGCCTGCGCCGGGTATCGTCAATCATTATCAAATTCTGGTCCAAAAGCGGAGAACTGGAAATTTCCCGCTGCCCTGGAACTTCGCCCAAGCTGTTGAGTCTAAACATGATTCACCCAATTGGGAGGTGAGACTAATTTACCCCATTGTGGCCTCAGAGGCAATGCCTGTTGGGACCCATGGGAATTATTGCGGCCAAAGGACTCTTGTGAGTCCTGCAACCCTGGCGTATTATTCCCCCATCACCACCCGGCAGGGTCAGCGGGCAGTTTTAAAGCGGATCTGCGAACAAAGGAATGATTTTGTCTCTTCCCAACCAGCCTCCCCTCGACAATGTCCTCGTTCGCAAATATGGCGGCTCCAGCCTGGCCAATGTTGAGCGTATCAGAACAGTGGCCCGGGATATCGCGGAAACTCATCGCCGGGGACACCAGTTGGTGGTGGTGGTCAGCGCCATGGGCAGCACCACCAATGAATTGGAAGAAATGGCCCGCCAGGCCAGCAACCAACCTTCCCGCCGGGAGTTGGACATGCTGCTTTCGGTGGGCGAACGCATCACCATGAGTCTGCTGTCCATGATCCTGGAAGACGAAAACTGCCCCGCCATCAGCTTCACAGGCAGCCAGTGTGGCATCATCACCGATACCAGCCACACCGACGCCCGCATCATCAAAGTCACGGCTGAGCGTGTACGAGAGGCCCTTGGACGAGGTCTGGTGGTGGTGGTGGCCGGCTTTCAGGGAGTCAGTGAAGAAAGAGAGATCACCACCCTCGGCCGCGGCGGCAGTGATACCACAGCCGTCGCCCTGGCTGCAGCTCTCGGAGCCGTCAGATGTGAAATCCTCAAGGATGTGGATGGAATTCTCAGCGCTGACCCCAAAGCGGTGCCCGAAGCCTGGCTGCACCGGGACCTCAGTTACGAAGAAATGCGGGATATCGCGGAAACAGGCTGCGGAGTTGTTCATTTGCGGGCCGTTGAATTCGCCCAGCAGCACAAGGTGCCCTTGTCGGTGCGGTCCAGCTTTCACAGCAGTCCTGGCACCAGTATCGGTCCCATTGCGGCTGAAACCGGCAGTAAATTCGCGTCTGAGAGGGAAAACCGGTACCGCCCCTTGTCCATGGATATCAAGGAAGGCGTCACCCGGCTGGGCCTGAGCACCACCGAGCCTGCCGTGGCTCTGCACTGGCGGGAAGAAATTCTGCGACGGGTCGATCCCTGCGGTGTCATCACTGAATGGCTGGACCACGGCGGCTCCACCCTCCGCTGGGAAGCCCTGGCACCCACAAAGGTGCTGCAGGGTTTGCTGGATCAGTTGGACAAGGCTGCCAACACACAGGAACTCACCATCACCCGGGAAGACAACCTCGCCTGTTTCAGTTTTGCCGGGGGCAGACCCGATTCCTGGCTGGAAGTTCAAAAGCACGTGGGCGGGGTTTTGGAAGCAGCGGGGTGTGAGAATTGGAGATTGCGAGCCGATGGCTCTTCCCTCAGAGTTTTGGTTGGCACGGCTGACGAGGGTCAGCCTCCGAAGAATCTGCCTGGGGATCTTGCCGTACGGTTGCACCAAGCCCTCCTTCCATCCTGAACTCCTCGTTGAGGAAATTTCGCCATCCCCCTTCGGGCAGTTCCTGGTCGGCCACGGCAAGCCAATGCCGCATCCGTACCGGATCGGTGATTTTGCCCTGATGCAACATGACCAGACGCACCAGAGAACGCATGGCTTCGTTGCTTTCCCTGTGATATTCAAAAAGCAGTTCATAAGTTTTGGCAGCACCCGAATAATCCAGTTGTTTTTCCTGGAAGAAGGCAATTTTGGCTAAATCTTCCGGTGAGAACTCCGCAACAAGGCCTGCCCGGGTGGCTTCCTTGAAAACTCCCAGAGCAGAGTTCACATCTCCACTGCGCAAGTAGCGGTTGAATACCCTCTGAAAATTCAAGGTGGCCGGTCCGGTCTGATCACTCAGAACCTGGGCCCGGGCCAACTCCAGCCTGGCCGTCAGATCTGACGGCACCAGATCCAGATATTCCAGCCACAAGCCCACCGATGCGTGGTAAGCCCCATCCCTGAAATAATCGACCGCTTTATCCGGCTGTCCTTCCTGATGCCCTTCGCGCCATTGTCCCATGGCCAATGCAAGGCTCAGGCCCATAAAGAATCCACCAAAGTGCGCACCATAGGAAACCGAAGCCCCCGTCTGGGAAGCAACCAGGGAGTGGATCACCTGCAGCATCAACCACAACGCCACCGCCAGCTGCAACGCCACCTTGCTGCGGCCGGCCCTGTTTTGCCCCACCAGCGGCGCAAAAACCCACCATGCGATCTCAACCTTGGCGTTATGAAAACGGATCAAACTGAAAGCGAGCAACCCGGCAATGGCGCCTGAAGCCCCCAAAACACCGACTCCGTACTGACCGAACCATCCCAGGGAGGCCACCACTCCATGGACAATGTTGCCAAAAATACCCAGGAGCAGAACATAGAATAAGAACATTCCGTGCCCCACCCGGCTCTCCAGAATAGGCCCAAACACATTGAGATAAATCAGATTTCCCAGCAGATGCAGCCAGTCCGTGTGCATGAAAATGGCCGTCACAATTGTCCAGAGCCGGCCATTTCCGGGGTAAAAAGCGAGATCTTCGGGATTAACACTCAACAAATGGGGGAAGTATCTGGACCAGATGAAAGCAACCATCATGCACACCATCAGGCTCCAGGACAACACAGGTTGACTGTCCTGTTTTCGGTTTGTTCCTACGGGATAGAAATAGAAAAAATACAAACTGCGCAGCTCCGGGCCCTGAGAATTGAGAAAATACTTCTCTTAATTCTTCGACCGGTTCCGGAACAAGTTTAATTCCCTGGGCAGGTGGAGAAATGGAATGAAAAATCAGTGTCCCGAAGCAACCACTTCATCGCTGGCAATTCTTCCATCGTGGAGACGGATGATCCTTCGGCAATGAGCTGCAATATCAGCCTCATGGGTGACGATGATCACCGTGTGCCCCTGCTCATTCAGTTCCTGAAGAATGTCCATGATTTCTTCACTGGTGGACGAATCCAGATTACCGGTGGGTTCGTCGGCCAGAATCAGGGAAGGATTGTTCACCAGGGCTCTGGCAATGGCAACGCGCTGCCGCTGCCCGCCGGAAAGTTCGTTGGGTTTGTGGGTGGACCTGTCGGTCAGCCCCACGGCTTCCATGGCGGCATCTACACGCTGCCGGCGCTGTTCGCCCTTGACCCCGGCATACACCAGGGGCAGCTCCACATTCTGAGCTGCCGTGCTGCGGGAAAGCAGATTGAAGGTTTGGAAAACAAAACCAATTTCCCGGTTCCGGATAGCCGCCAATTGATCATCGGTGAACGAACTGACTTCGGTGCCATTGAGCTGATATTTGCCCATGGTGGGTGTATCAAGGCAGCCCAGCATATTCATCAGGGTGCTCTTCCCTGACCCGCTGGTGCCCATGATGGCCACATACTCTCCCTGCAGGACCTTCAAATCGATGCCCTGAACAGCGGGGACCTCCTGGCCACCCACCTTGTAAATCCGGTGCAGATCAGTCACCTCGATAATGGTGTTGCCAACGCCGGAATCAGTCATTGGTCGTCCGTGCAAGGCTCTGATAACGAAGCCGCCCAACGGCCCGGTCCATCTTGCTCTTGGCAATGAGGAAGTCGCACATGGCCTGCACTTCCTGACCACGGCTGTTGGCCAGATTCACCTGAGCCAGGATCACATCCAGAGTTGTGCCGGCACCCACGCGGAAACGCTCCTGGGCCAGACGCAGTTCTTCCTGGGATTGGATGATGGTTTCCCGGCTCACGGCCGCCCTTCGGGACGCTTCCAACTGAGTGAAATGCAATTGCCGAATTTCAACCTGTACATTCATTCGGGCCTGTTCCAGCTCGTATTCGGCGATACGCACATTGGCTTTGGCTTTGCTGCGGCCGGTCCAGGTGCGCAAACGGTCAAAGATATTCCAGTTGATGCTGTACCCGTAAGTCGTGGTATTGCTAACCTGGGAACCGAACTTGTAAGGAGATTCGTTATCGCTGCGGCTGTACCGCCCAAAGAGGTTGACACTGGGATAAAGAGCCGCAGAAGCCGTGGTAACATCACTGTTGCGAGCATCCAGATTGTATTCGGTGCTGGCCAGATCCAAACGGTTTTCCAGAGCCTCACCATAAAGGGTATTGACCGACTCCATATTGTAATCCGTTTGCAGAATACTCTTGTCCACCCCGAAGGCCGAAGCCAGAGGGCGGTTCATGGAAAAGGCCAAATCCACAAAGGCCAACTTCACATTATTATCGGCCACAACCACATCGAGACGGGTGTTTTCCACACGAACCTTCTGCTGCAGGACATCGCTCTTTGCCGAGCTGCCCAACCGGAAATAGGTCTCAGTGCGTTCCAGCTCCTGAATGGCCTGGTCACGGGTTTCAATGGCCACCTGCAAAAGCCTGAGATTTCGCAGAAGGTTGTAATAGGCCGTGGAAACTTCTTCAATCACCAATTCCCGGGTATAACCGGAAGTGGCTTCACTGGCTTTCAACTGACTCTTGTTTGAATTCAGAGTGCTGAATTTTGAAAATCCGTTGAAAACGTTAAGATTGGCCGATCCACCCCAGGTGCCGTATTCGGAATCAATGGTTTCATCCTGAACGTCACCTGTGGGAACAGAAGTGGTAAACCAGAGGGTATCCCCGCCACTGTCAATCATCGGGAAAGCACCTGGAGCGTACATCTGAGCATCATAATCTGTCCGGCTGCTTTTGCCCCAGTCCCTGCTCAGGGAAAGGTCCGGCAAGAATGCACCATAAGCCTCAGTCACGGACTGGGAGGCAATATCCTGTCGTTCATTGGAAATCATAAGAGTGGGGTTTGATTCCAGAGCCAGAGACACACACTGCTCCAAAGACAAGATTGGTAAATCACTGTCGGGAGAAATGGTCTCCTGCGCCAACAACGCCTGCGGAATTAAAAGGCCCAGAAATAATAACAGAAAAATACTGAACAACTTTTTCATTTGAAACATTCCGACTCTCCCCTGGGGGTTGGATGGAGGTGCGACTGCATATGCCGCCATATCATCAGACAAGATTGCGGGAGATGCCATCAAAAATTAACTCCCAATCAATTTTGCAGCCATTTTATGCTCGCCAGCTTCATGTTACGCAAAATTCCTCAAACGGTTTCGCAAAAAATCAATTTCCTGAAGGAATTTTTCCCATGGGAAAACCGTAAAAAAAACCGGCCGCATCATTTAAGACGCGGCCGGAGACGATCAGGTTCCCACTGATGTGAAATTTATCAATGCAACCGGAAGGCAAAGGGCAGAGCCATCCAGGCTTTCACTGGAATATTCCGCTGCTTGCCAGGCTTGAATTTGCACTTACGGGCCGCGGCAATGGCTGCTTTGTCCAGCATGGGGTTGACCCCCTGCAGAACCTGGGCATCCTTGACACTGCCGTCGGGACCCACCAGCACCTTGACGATGACGGTGCCTTCAATTTGTGCCCGCCGGGCAATTTCAGGGTATTCCGGCTTGGCCCACTGAATAATCATGGGATTCTCGCTACTGGCCACAAACCCCGCACCCTCGTTCAAATTAAACGAAGGCATGGAACTGGTAATGGCCTGATCGAGATCCATCAAAGTATCGGCAATCTCCACATCATCAGATACTTCATCATCAGGAGCCGCTTCAATCACCTTGGGCGGAGGCGGCGCTTCTTTGGGTGGAGGCGGGATGTCGATGACTTCCTGATCATCAATATCCACCACTTCAAATTCTTCCTGACGCAACTTGTAGGGGTTGGGCACATACTTGGGCGAAACCATGAAGCCGATCAGGGTCAGCACAATGGCGATCAACGTAGCCCAACGCACGTACTTGTTGTACTGTGCCTTGAACAGATCGTTGGCCGACATTTTCATTCCGTTGTTCACCGGGACGCTGCTCATGACGCTCCTAGTATTTATGGCCAGGCGTACCGTCGACGTCGTTGTTGAAGAAGACACGCACTGCGTTGACTTCCTTCAACTCCTCCATCACGTCGCTGACCGTGCCGTAATCGGCATAGTGGTCTGTTTTGAATGCTACAATCAACTGAGGGTTTTCTGAGATTTTGGTCCCCATGATGTCGCGAATGTGCTTAACCTGCACCAGACGATCATCAATGGAAATTTGTCCCACCCTGTTGATATAGATGTTCGAAACCAATTCCCTGTTCACTTCTTCCCCTGCTTCTGCCCGAGGCAGCTCCACAGGTAAACCATTTTCATCCCGGAAAATGGTGGTCACCATGAAGAAAACCAGCAACAGGAAGGCAATGTCACCCATCGAGGAGGTGGGGATGAAAGTATCTTTGTTTGTTGAACGTCCAAAATCCATTTCCCGCCTCCTTCTTATTTCTTGGCAGTTTTCAGTGACACCTTGTTGGCCTTGGCCAACCGGAGTTCATCCAGACAAGCGACCATGAGTCCATAATCAGCTTCAGGATGAATTTTCAAAACCACAACCAGTTTCTCGTTGGCCATGAGTTTATCCTCAATAGCCTGCTTGATATGGTTGATTTCAATCGCCTTGTTATTCAACGTGATGAAATTGTCCGCCATCACGAAAATAGTGGCAATATTACTCTCCTTAACCTTGACGGTATCTTCCTTCTGCTTCTGCTTTCCGGGCAACACCAAGGTCAACCCCTGCTCAGCAGCGAAGATCGTCGTCACGATAAAGAAGATCAGCAGAAGGAACGCCACATCGGCAGTCGAGTCCATGCGCAACTCGCCGAGAGGCTCCTTCTTTCTTTTCTTCATGACACCCATCTGGACCATCCTTCCGGTTCCGCAAGGTACGGAACCGGTTTATTCAAACCCGCTTTAACTCTGCAGACGTTCCAACTCATCGAGCAGCTCGGAGCTGGTCTCTTCCATCTCAATGACAAAACGGTCAATGGTGGAAACAAAGTAGTTGTAACCGATAGTGGCGGGGATGGCGACAATCAGACCGGTAGCCGTGGTGATCAGGGCCTCGGAGATTCCGCTGGCCACGAGCTTGGCGTTAACCTGCTCACTGGCAGCAATAGCTTCGAAAGCGTTGATCATACCAGACACCGTACCAAGGAACCCGATCAGGGGTGCAATGGTGGTCACGGAGCTGATCCAGATCAGCCCACGCTCGAGGAAAGCCATCTCAATGGTACCGGCAGTGGCAACAGCCTTCTCCACAGCGTCACGACCCTTGTCGGACTTCTGGAGACCGGAATAGAGAATGGCAGCAATGGGTCCGCGGACCTTCTGGCACTCTTCAGCAGCAGCCTGCACACCATCGTTGCGCAAGGTGGTGATGATGGTCCCAATCAACCGGCGGGTGTTAACCCGGGCGCGGCTCAGGGTCCAGGCACGCTCGATGATGAAGACAAACCCCACGAGGGCCACAACCAGCAGCCACCACATGAAGCTTCCACCCTTGACGAAGAGGGATCCGGCACCGGTCTGCCCAATGGGCGATCGATCCACATATCCACTCAGTCCACCAAGAGGCTCAATGATCTGCGGGATTTCCGACAAAGAGTCGGCAGCAGAGGACCCAAAGCCCAGTGAATCACTGGAAGCCTGAATCCGAGCAAACTTTTCAGCAGCGGGGTTGATCTCTTCTTCATCCTGAGCAAAAACAGGAGTAACAAGAAGAAGAACAAGAAGCCCAAGGGCAGTAAGCCGCAGGCCTGCATTTTTTAACGTACGAAGACGCGCCATTGTGAGAGTCTCCCTTTCAGGATTGGGACCTGTAGAAAGCCGTTGCCGATGAGAGCGTCCACAGCAGGTGGGGACTGCGTCGTCTGCATTGGGCACCCCTCATGTTTGTTACACGGTTGTGTTTGAGGGGGTGATTTCACCTGGTCTTTTTTTCTTAGTGCACCGATATAATTAGTGCACGAGTGGTCCCCGAGTCAAACCCTTTTGGTTGTGCCTCTGAAAATGTTTCTATTTTTTTCACTTCAGCAATCAGTACTTCAAAAGCAAAAACACTACCTGGCGTAACTCAACTTATGTTCACAATTTATTTTCAGAGCCCTCGTCATGACTTTTCCGTCGTAATATTTACTCCATCGATCAGGTAACTCAATGTGATCTCTAAAGATCCGTTTTTCTAAGATTTCTTCAACCCTCAAACGCCTATCCACCATCCCCCTCTCCATCGCCGGGGTTGGACTGGACCGATCTTTTTCACGTCTGCCTTTCATGTAATTTCTGAAAACCAGAAAAATCGCCAATCGGTATGCACTGGATAGTCGTCTTTTTGACCATGCGAGAGTCTCCCGCTTATGATTTGCACTGTAATGACGAATCAAAAGGTCAGTTAAATTTACTTCCCACAGTCGGTTATTCTTGTCTCGGTGATCCTTGCTGGAAGTTACAATGTGGGAAATGGAACAAGCAGTTTCTTTGATGGCCCTTGGATAGGATTTGTGTCCATCACTGTGAACAACGGCAAAATCCCGTCCCCTCAACGTCACATCCAGAAGATGCTTCATGTCTTTGCGAACCGCTTGGGGATCGGGCAAACCATACATTTTCTCCAAGAAATCTTGTCGTATTTGTTGATCCTTAGTTTTGCAACCTCCCCTTCGCAACTCACTATCATTAAAGTAAATGAAGAAATCTGTTTTCTTTTCCACTGCAATATTGTGGTGAAAAGGGAAATACTGACTCAGTTCAAAAGTCGCAAAACCATCGACGACCACTTCACTTGGAGAAGGAACATCTTTTAACATTTTGGTGTGAAAAAGAAGCATGTGACGACCAAGACGTGAGATATGCCGATCGACAGTGCAAGGAGCTACCTGCAAGTCATTGGCAAGTTGTCTGTTAGACATACCGCCATTGGTTTTCATCAGAATATTGCGGTCAAGTTCAGGAAGCTTTTGCCAGTAAGTTGTACTGAACGTCTGTGTACTGAAGGTGACATGACAGGTCTTACATGTAAATCGCTGGATTCTACGGTTATCAATCAACCGTGAGTAGAACCCAGTTTTCTTAAAGCGAAATCCTTCCTCTAATACATTGTGATGTTTACACTTGGGAGATGGGCAAAATGGTGGTTGCCAGCCATTGGGTATTGTTTTTGAAAAGTTCATAGCCCAGGAAACGCATTTCCTGGGCCAGAAACATTTTCAGAGGCACAACCTATTCTTCGCCTTGGAGGGTGTTTGAGGATTCTAGGTAGAAGTCCCCACTCCCAGTCCGATCCAAAAACAAAAACCGAGACCCCATAGAGCTCCGAGAAAACTGATTATCAAACAACGGATACCCATCCTGATCATATTTCCACAACTCAAAACCAAAACTGTGGGTTGCCGAATTGGCCCGGGAGGCAATCTGGTTCTGGGCTCTCTCTGAATAAGGCATGGGAATACCGCCATAAGTATCATAAGGGTTAATCGATTGCCCGCCCTCAGGGCTGGTACCTTTACTGGTGATACTTTCTCGATCAGGGGCAAAGCGTTTGAAAACTTTAATCTGGGCATCATCCTGATCGCGGAAATTCATGGGCATGGCTTTGCGCTGAATTTCGTCCGGAGGGCCCATCAGGACCATCACCAGGCCACGATCGTCATTGGGGCCCAGGTCGGTGAATCCACCCAGGTAACGTTGCACGTAGGCCATCCGGGACTGGAATTCCAGATAGACTTGATTGATGGGATCTTCAGGGTTTGGATTTTTGGATTCCCAGAATTCGTCAAGGAGGGTTTCCCTTCCGGCGGGGCTGGCAGCCAGGAATTTTCTCAAATCGGCACCGGAGAAAACCAGGTGCCCTTCGGCAGATTGCAAATAGCGGAAGCGTCCCAGGCTGTCCAGGCGCCACACCACATCAAAGCCACTTGAAACAGGCCGGCCAAAGCCATTGAGGGGCGCCATCGTCATGCGGTAAGAGCCCTGAGGCAGGAGATTGACATCCAATTCATAAAACAGGCCCGCGGAACGCCCTCCCTCCAGGGCCATTTGACCTTTGGCATCGAAGTGGATGGTGTCGTTGATGGCAAAGTCCATATCCAGGCTGGTGATTTGCACCGCAAGGCCCTTTTCCATTTTGGAGGGCATGAGACCGCCTTCAGGAGGCCATACGGGAATAAAGACCTGCAGCTTGTCCTGCTCGATACCGTACCGGCGGGATGGGTGCATGTAATCGTGCAGCAGGCCTCCCCCGGTTTTTTTGTATGAGGTCTGAGAAGGGTCCCACTTTCCCAGAGGGGCGAGGAACAGGTAGAGCGGATCGCCAAGGGCCACGCCTTCGGAAGCTCTCGGGGATTTTTCAGCGTACCAATCGGTGCTGCCTTCACTGCGGCGCAGGTGGCGTTTGTATTGGTTCCAGACACCTTCACGATATTTGTTGACGTCGAAGACATGAACGTTGAGACGGCCACTCCTGATGGGGACATCACGTAAGATGACCCCGAACACCTGGTTCAAAGTTCGGGAGTTGGCATCGGCGGCAACCAGAGAGGCTGTTCGGAAAGGCCTTTTAGCGGTGATGGCCTCACCTTCCAGAGGCTGCAACTCCACTTCCACCCGGATTCGGCCCACCAGTCCCCGCTTTTCTTCTTTGTACGTGAGATCGGCGTTGGACATCTCCACAAGAACAAGGACGTCAAGGGTCCCATCTTCCTGCCAGCGGTTGAGTACCTCGACATAGGAGTGGAAGTTCCCTCCGCCTTCTATCGTTCGCACAAGGGCGCCCAGGGCTCCACCGGAAGGTGCTCCCAGAAGCAAAAGACAGACGCCAGCAACGATGGATAGAAAATTGCGGTGGAATGAAAATGCGTAGACGGGACCTAAAGGCATGCTTGAGCCCTTGTTTCAGTTGACTGAACCGATCCCCCTCGACCGGGACCGCTTGGTTAGCGGTATGACTTATTGTATGGAATTGTTGACCGTTTGGCCAGGGTTTTATTAAAAAGCCGCCCCGCTTAAACGGGGCGGCCTGGGCATTGTGTCCGGAGGCACCGGTCGTAACGTTTCTCTTCTGGTCGCCTAGAACATCACTGACAGGCTGAGACGGTGGACCAAGCCAAGGGGTCCCATGTCCACACCACTGTAATCAGCTTGCATGCGAGTGGCTTCCCCTGTGGGAATGGCCGCTCCGAAGCCGAAAGATGCTCCATCAGTATCGTAATTGATATGGTAGCCACCGCGGACAAAGAACATGTTGTTCAACTCATATTCCAAACCGGCGTTGGCGTGCTCAAGGTTATCGGCAGGATGAGCGAACTCAAGGGCCACACCAAGGCGTTGGTTTTCGTTGCGGAATGCATTGAAACTGACACCGACCTTGAACGACATGGGCAGCTTGGATTCGCGTTCATCGAAGACGAAATTGCCACCCAGGTTCTGAATTGCCATGCCTAACTTAAGATCCTTGATTCCGATGCGGTACATGATACCAAAATCGAAGGAGCCGGTGTTGACAGCGGTTTCAGCCAATCCCATGTGCAGGTAATTCAACGTGAACCCTGCCGAGAATTTGTCTGTAAAGAACCTTGCATAACTCAAGCCAAAGGTTGTTGAACCGGAGTCAAAAGTTTGACCCGTGCCTTCAGGGTTATAAGCCGTTCGTACAAGTTGGGGATCCATCCAAAAGGAACGCACGGAGAAGGCAAAAGTGCCAGGAATACTCCGCGGATTGAACGCTATAATAGCGGTGCTCAATTTAGTATCAGCAGCCCAAACCACATGGTTGAGGGATACTTCGTTCCCGAGGACATTGACCAGACCACCGGGATTATAGAACACGGCGGTGGCATCATCTGCCACCCCAGTGAAAGCAGACCCCATTGCGGTTGCTCTGGCACTGACCCCGATCTTGAGGAACTGACCGCCAAATGTACCGACCTTGGCAAAGCCGGCCGCATTGGCCGCTGTTGGCAGGGCCAACAAGATGGTCAGTAAAATTGCGATGCGCTTCATGGAAACCTCCAGGTCCGTCCAAATGACGGAGTTGACACAAAAGTTGCCCCTACACAATGACTATCTAACTACAACGAATTTGCCGATAAAATCGTCAAATGCGCTGTCGTCACTTTGAACTGTGTACAGATACACTCCACTGACAATTTCCTGCCCGTTGCGGCTCATCAAATTCCAGCTGACGTGGCCTGATCCATTGGTCCCGTTATGGGGGATTTCCTGAACCAGATCGCCACTGACAGTGAAAATCTGAATGTTGTTCCGAGCTGCAGGCAAGTTGGTGA
>JAOZJV010000027.1 GCA_029935695.1 Candidatus Krumholzibacteriia bacterium
TGACCCTTATTTTACGACCAAGGAAACTGGAAAAGGCACGGGAATGGGTCTGTCGATTATCCATGGGATCATGGGCCATTATGGTGGGGCCATCACTGCTGAAAGCCAGCCGGGCCATGGCTCTGCATTCCATGTGTACTTCCCTGTGATTGACTCGGAAGCCATTCATGAATTTGATGAACCCGGCAGCACACCTCTGGGAACAGAACGAATTTTGCTGGTTGACGACGAAGAACTTCTCTGTCAAATGGGACAGGAAATTCTTGAAAGGCTGGGCTACCACGTCACTCCTCGTTGCAGCAGTCTTGAGGCCCTGGCCACCTTCCAGAATTCTCCTGGTGAATTTGACCTGGTTTTAACAGACCAGACCATGCCGGACATGGTCGGTTCCGATCTCGCCAGAAGACTCCTGCAGATCAGGCCCGATATTCCGATTATTCTCTGCACCGGATACAGCAATCTCGTGGACAAGCATTCAGCCAAATCGATAGGCATCAAAGAATTTGTGTACAAGCCACTCACAAAAAACAACATCGGTAAACTTGTGCGTGACGTTCTGGACGCCTCTCAACAATGAAGTGTTTCCACCCCTCGGGCACTACTGAGTCAACATCCTGATGTAGCTGACCAGCGCCTCAATTTCCTCATCATCCAAAATGCCCTCCCACCCGGGCATGTACTGGCCATTGCCTTCTTTGATGGCCACGAAGATGTCTTCATTACTCATTTTGTTGATGGCCACCGGATCCGTGTGATCCATGGGTTCCAGTTCAAGGATCTGGGTCATCACTCCATCACCATATCCCTCTTCACCATGGCAAACGGTGCAATATTTCTGATAGAGGTCCCGGCCTTCCACCGGGTCACCCATCATTTCATGTTGGGCCGTGCTCAAAAAGCGGAGATAGGCAATCAGGGCTTCGATTTGGGACTCCGAAAGCACTTCACCCCAATTGGGCATGGCATCGGTCAGGACATTGTGCCGATCCCGGCCGGAAATGGTTTGGCCACCTTCACCGGAGATGATTTTTTTGAGGATGGTATCACTGCGGGAGCGCAGGGTGCGGGTCATATCCACCGGATTCAGTCCCAGATTCTGAGCCAGGGGCCCATGGCCTTTGCCATCGGGGCCATGGCAGATCATGCAGTGGGAAACATACAGGCGGTGACCTTCATATGCTGAGACGGCATCGGTGGCGAATGCCGGTGCAGTCAGCAAAAGCCCCAGACATAAGGCGGTGAAAGCAAGAATACCGGTCATACAATTTCTCCTTGAAACAGGAAGACTCTTTGGAGATTCACTTATATCATACAAATCTACTCTGTTTTATGCATTTTTGCCAAATATTCGATTCGGGTGAATTTGGGAGCAGGAAAATAAAAAAAACTGTAACCCCGGTCCATGAAACACGTAAGTTTGAGATCAACCTTGTGAATTCAGTACATCTTGAGGCTTCCCAACTCACCTCCAGGAGTCCTAATGTCCAGTCATCGCACCCAATTGTGGATTTCAGCACTTCTCATTATGCTCTTTCTGGCTCACAATTCACCTTCCCAGGCCTCCGACATGGCTGTGGATTTTGCCAACGAAGCCGCCAGCAGCAGCCACAAAGACCACACCAACGGCACCACAAATCCCGTTCCCACCATCGAAGCCTACTATCTGGACGATCAGGTCATCACCCTGGATGGTGTCCTGGATGAAGAATTCTGGAGCTTTGCGGAAACCGGTTGGGGATTTCGCCAGGCCAGTCCCATACGATTTGGTGAGGCCTCTGTGCCCACAACCTTCAAAGTGGCTTACGATGACGAGGCCATCTATTTTGCCATGGCCAACTGGGAAGACGACATGGCCAATGTCAGCAGTTATCTCAGCCGGCGTGATGAAATTGAAGCCTCGGATCTGGTCAGCATCTACATCGATCCCTACCACGACTATACAACTGGTTACAATTTCCGCGTCAACCCCGCCGGGGTGAAACAGGACGCTTATGTTTTCGACAACGGCAACCGTGACATGGACTGGAACGCCGTATGGGATGCGGAAGTCTCCGCCGATGATCGCGGCTGGTATGTGGAAATCAGAATTCCCTTTTCCGCCATCCGCTTCAAACCTGAAGACGACATGACCTGGGGTCTGCAGGTTTATCGCTGGCTGCACGGCCGGGGCGAGGACACGGGCTGGGTTGTCTGGGACCGGGAAGAAAGCGGATTTGTGAATCGTTTTGGCACCCTGACAGGTTTGCGCGGAATTGAAAATCCAAGCAAGCTGGAAGTACTGCCTTACGTGGTGACCCGTCACACCGACCCTGCTGCCGAAGGCGAGGCCGACACCTGGGACCACTTCCAGAACATGGGTGCCGACTTCAAATACGGAGTAACTTCAAACCTCACCCTGAACGCCACCATCCAGCCTGATTTTGGCCAGGTTGAAGCCGACCCTGCCAGCTTGAATCTCTCGCCATTCGAAACCTACTATCAGGAAAAACGCCCCTTCTTCGTGGAAGGCGCGCGTTTTTTCAAGCATCCGGATTTCAATCTTTTCTATTCACGGCGCATTGGCACCGGCGATCCCAACGCCCGCATCCGGGCCGCCGGAAAACTGACTGGAAAAATTGGCGGCGATTTCTCCCTGGCCGTCCTGGCCGCCACCACGGACGTGGGTGTGCCAGGCAAGGTTCACAATCCCTTCGTCGTCGGCAATGGCAAAAGTCATTACGGCCTGCTGCGTATGGGCAAGGAATTTGATGAAGGCAACCACAACATCAACTTCATGGGAACGGCCACCAAAAGGGACGAAAGTTCCTTCAGTGATGTGGGTTATTTTGACGGTGGTGCCAGCCGTGTTTTGCGCGATGGTTACAGTGGCGGCATGGATTTCGAAATGAATTTCGATGACCGCATGTACCGTTTGAATGGTTCAGTGGTGGGGACCATTGTGGACCCCTTCGAAAATCAGGTGGACCCGACTCTTTCACGGGAAACACAGTACGGAACCGGCGGACGCATGGAATTTAAAAAAACCACCGGCACCTGGCGTGGCGAGCTGGCGGGTCGCTGGGAGACGGACAAGCTGGACCCCAACGACATGGGATTTCTCTCGGCCCCGGATGAAAAAATTGTGGCTGCCGATGTGGGCTACAATTACGACGCCGATGGCGCCGACAGTCCTTTTAACCACGCCAACATTCAGTTCGAAGTTTATCGCAGCTGGCTGTATGCAGGCAACTCCGCCACGGACATCAACACCGGTGACGAGGCCTGGATCTACAACGGCGGCCACCACCAAAGCAGTGGCGTTCATCTCAGTGCCTGGGCCCAGCACCGCAATTTCCACCAGGGATGGATCTTCCTGGGACGGGCGGCCGAAGGAACTGACAAATACGCCACTCGCGGCTACGGCGACCAGCCCGACAAACAACGCGGCCCCCTGGTGACCCGCCCCGGCCGGAATTCTCTTTCTTTTGGCGGAACCACCGACTGGCGCAAACCTGCCTCCCTGCACCTTGAATTCCATTACGACCACGGAGACGAAGGCATGCGCGGTTACGGTTTCTCATCAAACCTGCGCTGGAACCAAAGTGAACATTTTTCACACAGCATCGGCTTTGGCTGGAACAAGACCGACAATGCCGACCAGTGGATCACCAATGCAGCCAACGATGGCAGCCAGGCCGGGGTGACGGGAATTGGCGGCGTCGATTATATTTTCGGCAAGCTGGACCAGAAGACTTACGACATCACCCTGCGCAGCAACATCCTGTTCAACCGCGACCAGTCCCTGCAAATATATCTGCAGCCCTTCCTGACCTACGGCAACTACACCGACGCTGCCTGGCTGGCCGCCGCCGACTCCTACGACCTGCGTCCCTACGACATGGATGCCTCCCTGGCTGATTTTGAATTTGGTGCTGTGAACCTTAACGTGGTATACCGTTGGGAGTACCGACCGGGTTCTACCATCTATCTGGTCTGGACTCACGGCAAACAAAGGTTTGATCAACGCTATTACGCTGCTGATCCGGGAGATTGGAACAATGATTTTGACGCAGGCTATCCTTTCGGCACCGAGCCGGAGAATATTTTTATGGCCAAGTTCTCTTATTGGTTCAGCATCTGATGGAGCCTCACCATGTGGCGGCGTTTAAAATCCCTGATGGGGCTGGGTTCAGATGTACCCGGCCCTTATTTCATTATTCACCGCCGGTACCAGATGGAAGCGCCTTTTCTGCAGTACGATGCCCGAAGGCCTTTCCGTATTCTGTCATTTCTGGAAACCCGCCGCCTGCTTCGGCGGGGCACTCTGCGCCGGCCCCGCCCCGCCACCATCAAACAGCTGCAACTGGTGCATGACCCGGATTATCTGCGCTCTCTGGAAGAAGCCGGCGCCCTGAAGCCCGTCCTGGGATTCGAACTGGATGTACCAACACAGGATAAGTTCCTCTGTTTCCAGCGCATGATGAGCGGTGGCACCATCCGGGCCGCCCGTCTGGCATTGAAAAAAAATGAAGTGGCGGTCAATCTGGGGGGCGGCTTCCATCACGCCTCGGCCAATCACGGGTCCGGATTCTGCGTCTTTAACGATGTGGCCATCGCCGTGGCCACCGTCCGGGAACAAGGCCTGGATTGCCCCATCCTGATCATCGATCTTGATCTGCACGATGGTGATGGCACCCGCGCCATTTTTGCCGACGACCCCACCGTGTACACCTTCTCCATCCACAACAAAACCCTGGGCAGCGAGCAGGCGACCGCATCGACCTGCATTGAATTGGGCCCCAATGTGGAAGACGAAACCTACCTCGAAGCCCTGAAAAATCATCTGCCTGAAGTCATAAACGATTTGCAGCCCGGTCTGGTTTTCTATCTGGCAGGAAGCGACCCCGGCGTCCGGGACAAACTGGGCGATTGGCGCATCAGCCTGGACGGCATGCTGGAGCGCGACCGTTTTGTCATGAAACTGATCCGGCAGACTGCCTGCATTCCCTGTGTCATCCTGCTGGCTGGTGGCTACGGCCGAAACGCCTGGCGGCACGGTGCCGCCTTTTTTCATTGGCTGCTGGACGGAGATCGCAACATCGACATTCCCCTGGAATTGGAACTTCCCGTGGGACACTACCGCCGCCTGACCCGCTTGATGAGAAACCCTGTCCTGATGGCCGATGAAAAAGTTGCCGAGAAAAAAAGTAATGATGACGACTGGGGCCTCCAGGATGATGAATTGGGTATGCCCGGCCAATTGCCCGAGTCCCGATTTCTGGGTACTTTTTCGCGCTATGCCGTAGAGTTTGCCCTGGTGGAATACGGACTGATGGACCGATTGCTGCGGTTGGGATTTGAAGAGCTGCGAGTGGCCATTGATCTGGATGATCCTCTGGGACACACCCTGCGGGTTCAAACCGGCGGAGAAGATCCGTTGGTGGTTCTGGAAATCAAACTCAAGATTGATCGACACACTGAACCGGGCCGCAGTTATCTCTGCATCGAATGGTTGTTGATTCAAAATGCACGCTCTCGTTTCGAGATGTCCCGCCCCCTGCTGCCCGGACAGAAATACCCCGGTCTGGGATTGTTGCGAGACACCGCCGCCGTCCTGGTGGTGCTGTGTGAAAGGCTGGAGCTGGATGGATTGCTCTTCACGCCCAGTCACTATCATCTGGCTGCCATATCCAGACCTTTGGCAACCTGTCCGGATTCACAAACCGAGGGCCAGTTCAAAGCATTGCAGAAGGCTGTTTCAGGGATGGATTTGCGGCAGGCTTCGCTGGCCGTGGAATCCGGGCAGGTGGTGCAGGCCAGCACCGGGCAATCTGTCACCTGGGAACCCAGCCGGTTGATCATTCCCGTCAGTGACGAGCTGAAGAGTGAATTCTCGTCTCCCCGGTACCGGAAAGAAGTGGACAAGGCTGCCCACGCTCACCATTATCGCGTGGACTGACCCAAAAAAAAATCCTGAAGGAGCTTCCAATGCCTTTGCACATATCCCGGTGGACCGTTCTCTGTCTCCTCTTTTCAGCCGCAATGATGACTCTGACCGGATGTTCATCCGTACGTCCCACACCCACCGTGCCCGAGGCTGCCCCACCCATGATCATGGTCGATGGTCAGTCCTTGCCCTCCATTTCCTTTACCAAACTTTTTGCAGACATCCCCGGTGGCCGAATCACCGGATACCATTATGATGGATTGGAATACACGCGGGGCTACGCTCACAAATGGGATGAGAACTTTATCAATGAATCTGATGATTTTGGTTACCTGGCCCAGGAAATTCTGGGCGATGCGGGTTACCGGGCCCAGGATCCCAGCGGCGGCCAACTGCACCTGGACGCGACCATCAGAAAGCTGAGTTATAACAGCTACTCCTATAAAGTAGACTTTGATCAGGCTGAATGTGAACTGGATTGGCGTTTGTACCGGGCCACAGAAGAGGAACCATTTTTTACTTTTGTCACCAACGGCGAAGGCCGGGTTGATGGTGGTCAATCCGGGGCTATCAGGGTGGCCTTTGAGTTGGGGTTGCGGCGATTGATGGCTGCCGAAGATTTTGTGACTGCGGTGGGTAGCCAAAAATAGTCACGGCCGGGTCCAAACAAGAACATGCTGCAACATATTCCTGCCTGTTTCGTTTTCAGAATAACTGAATACCCCAAACCCCGGAGATCAGAATGAAATCAGTTCTTATCCTTGTTTCTTTGCTGACCATACTGCCCTCCGTGTGTTTGGCAGGCAACACCCAGGTCCCCCACCTCATCAACAGCGATACACCACCCCATGGCGTGAAAACACTGGACCTCAAAGAACTGTGGCGCGCCGGCGGCGAAGATGAAGAAGTTATTTTTGGCCGCATTGTGGACGTCAAAAGAGGTCCTGACGGCAGCACCTACGTTCTGGACAACCAGCTCTGCCAGGTGGCTGTTTTTTCTCCTGAAGGACAGCACCTGAGCTATTTAAGCCGGGAAGGCGATGGCCCCGGCGAGTTACGGCAACCTGTGGAACTGGCTTTCCTCTCTGATGATATATTGGGCATCGGCATGGGTTTTCCGGGAAAAGTCATCTCCCTGAAACTGGATGGCACTCCAGACAAAACATACTATCCCATCGGTGAACCGTCTGAAGGAAACATTGGTCTTTTGATGGGCATGCAATTTTTTGATGGCGTGATGGCCGCCTGCGGAGGACGCATGGTCTTCGGTGAAGACGGCACAGGACACACCGATCGTTTTCTCTCCTTTTGCCAGGGTGATTGCACCGCAACCCGGCATCTTCTGGAAAAAGCCACACCCCTGGATTTGACGGGCCGGCAATACGTGGAAGCCCCGGATCATTATGTTGAACGGACATGGGCTCTCGGACCCGGAGGAATGCTCTTTGTGGCTGCCGAGCGAGACGCCTATGAAATATCAGTGTTCGACAAAACGGGAAAACTGGTGCAGGTCTTTGGACGCAAATACAAGCCGCGAAAAAGGACCAAAGCTGAAAAGCAGCAAGTCACTCCCGTCATCAATTTCAACAACAGCCTTGATACAGAGATTGTGGCCGAAGACTATGACCCCTGCATTTCCCGCCTGCTGTACAATCGCGATGAAAGCACCGTTTGGGTTCAAACCCCGCAGGGAGAAGAGGATCAGACCGAAGAAATTTTGGAATTATGGGATGTTTTCAGTGCCGACGGAAAGTTCCAGCATCAGGTCATCGTCCCTCTGGGTCATGAGATGAATGATGGCACCATCCACCTGGTGGGCGGCAACAAACTGATCGTGGTCAAAGGAACCAGCAGCCCATTCAACGACAGTGAAAACACTGAAGAAGAAATGGACGTTGAGCCTCTCGAAGTTATCTGTTACGAGATCCGCTGACACGGGATTTTAAACCAGCAAACTTCCAGTCAAATAAACCGACTCAAGCACCAGGCACCCAACCAGAGTCCTATGCATGGAAGTGCGCATAAATGTCCGCGCGCCCGTCAACGCCACATTGACTGGATGGGCACGCGACAAATCTGAAATCACCGGAGGTCGTTCTTTTTCAAAGAGTGCAAAACCCGATTCCAAACGTGGATCCCTGGGTGCCAATTTCTTCGCCTTCAGCAAATATCTGTACCCTTGTTCCAGCCGGGAGCCCAAAAGGTGGATGTAGGCCAGGGCATAATACCCCGCTGGTGATTGAGTGTTCAAACGCACAGCCTCTGTGGCCAGCTTGGTGGCCGATACATACCGTCCGGTTCCTTCTGCAACACACACTGCCAGCCCGGCGAGGGCATCGGCATCTTTGGGGGTGTCGCGCAAAATGCGCTGGAACCGAGCTTCCGCTTCGGACCTCTGTCCGTCAAAGAGAAGCTTGTAGGCATTGACGACCGAAGGAGTGGCATCCATACCCGTGCATTTTGATTTGTTTCCCAGATACAACAGTTGTTTGAAGTCACTCATGATATTTCCTCATCGGGCTTTTTACCATCCCCCGCCTTGCGCTTTGAACATCCCTCGTTCCCTGTTTATCCCGGGTGTTCCTTTTCATTTCCCGTCCGCCCTTCACAGTGTAATACTTGCACCTTTTGAGCCGAAATGAAAACGGGCAACCATCGTTGCCCGTTGTTATCAAACAAGTTGTGCCTTATCCGATCGTAAAAACCCGACTCATTCCCAACGTTCCGTCCATGCTTCCGGTTGTTCCCTGCAGAAAGAGTTGAACCATTCCAGAATCATGGTCCGGTGCTCTACCCGGTTATCCCAACTGCCACTGATGCCATGGCCCTCACCCGGAAAAACCACCAATTCAACTGTTTTACCCAGGATGGATAAAGCCGTGAAAAGTTGATCCGATTCTCCAGGTGTCACGTTCGCATCGTCGGCGCCATGCAACAACAGCAACGGAGTATTGATTTTATCGGCATGGAACAAAGGTGAATGATCGATGAAATACTGAGGGTCATCCCACGGGGTGGCACCCGCCAGGGCCATATCGCCATAGGTCCAACCCCAGGCACCCTGTCCCCAGTAGGTGGCCAGATCACTGATCCCGTACATGGAAACGGCCGCCGCATAAATATCCGTGGTGGTGACAAGGTACTCGGTCATGAACCCACCATAAGAACCGCCGTAAATGCCGATGCCGTCCTTGTCCAGCCAGGAATGCTCATCCAGGATGTGGTGAGTGCCGGCGATAATGTCGGCAGCAGCCTTGGGACCCCAGTCACCGGCGTGATGGTCGGCAAACTCATCCCCATAACCATAGGCCCCCCGGGGATTGACGACCAAAAGACCATATCCGCCGGCCGCGTAGAATTGGTGCGTGGAGTTGAAACCGCGCATGGTGGGAGATGTGCCTGCATAATAATAGACAATGAGTGGAGCCTTCCCTTCAGACGGAGGGCCGAATGAAGGTGTGCTGCCGGTGTTGTGTTGCAGGGGTGGATAGAACCAGGCGTCAATGGCATCGCCATCGGGACCAGTGAAGTGGGCATCCACCGGCTCGCACCAAAGATGCAGACCCGGACCCTCGGTGTTGTAACTTTCAAGGTGTTTGCTTTTGCCTCCGGTGTCTGCCCGATACAGCGAAACCGGTTCACTGGTTGATGAGGCAGTATAGAGCAGGTTCATGCCATCGGGACTGACAGCCAGCGAGCCCATGCTTTCTCCGGACAAAGGCAGCACTTCGGCAGCCCAGTCTTTCCCTGGGTCCAGACGGGCCAGTCTCTGGTAAGAGCCTTCCGCCACTTCCACCAGCAAACGACCCTTCTTGTCAAAACGGGGAAGGCCGCCCCCCACATCGAAGGCCAATTTCAAGCCATGGGTCAACCGTTGGAATTTTCCTGATTCCAGATCCAGACTCCACACCTGTTTGTTGTAAACATTGCGTTCCGGCCGACCACCACCCACCTCATCGGGAGGGCCCAGAAAGATCAGGGATTTCCCATCGGGAGAAGCCGCCAAACCATGGGGACGAACTTCCCAGCCACCGGTGAACCGGGTCAGAATTTCATCCTGGCCTGTGATCAAGTCCAGGCGGTGCAGCTCACTTTGGAACCAGGGACGATCGGTGGCGGGTAAGGTCTGTCCGTAGAAAACCGCACTCCCATCGGCAGAAAAAACAGCATCGTCCAATACTCTGTCCGCTGGAGTGGTCAACACCCGGCGGGCACCGGTTTGCACATCCATCAGATGCAGATGGGGCACGGGAGTGAAGTCCGACACTCGTTCGCGCAGGTGCACATAACGACGGTTTCCCTCGGTTGGATCATCCTCTTCGTAAGCGGCTGTGGAAGAAAAGAGCAAATGGCGTCCATCGGGACTGATTTTTACAAAGCCAAGGGCAGATTCTCCTCGCAGAAGGGTGCGCATGGGACCGGCCGGAGCACTCCACACCATCAGGTCGGTGCCTTCATCTCCTGCACGGCGCAGCAGCAAATTTTCAGTGTTTGGCAGAAAAGCCACCGGTCGGGCCCCGGGGCCCCCAAGATCGGCTGCCAATAAACGGCCTTTGGAATCCAGGGCATCGAGACGGCTTAAATCCGGTTCCCTGCGGGTCACTTTCCGCACCAGAACATCTCCCCCGTCGGCCACAGCCAGCGAGCCAACCCTGGTCATTCCCGCCAGGTCAGCAAACCGGGTCAGAGGTGTTTCACGGCGCAGGCACCACTGAGCAGCGGCGCCTTCATCCACACTGGCTTTCAAGGTGGAAGCGCCACTGACCCGGGCGTAAACCGTCACCCATCCGGGTTCGAGAGTCAGGGAACTTGAAAAACCATCTTCATCATCGGAATCCAATTCCTGCCCATCGCAATACATAGCAGTGCATTCTTCTAATTGAAATTCAACTTCGGATCGCGTGGCCAGATGCAGCACGGCTGCCACCCAATAGCTTCCTTCTTCAGTGAATTCCATTTTTCCGTCCGGGCCACACTGAAGCTCCTGCCACTGCAGCTCTGATCCCGGAACCAGAGAATACCCCGCCGAAAGATCCGGAAGGGTTTTGCCGGGAATAATTTCCGGCACTGCCTGGTGCTCACCAAGGGGGAAAACGGCATCCTCAGGGGTGGGCACCACCGGCAACGGGCCCAGAAATTGAACTGAAGAGGGAAAAACATCCTGAGCAAGGGCCGCTGCAGGAACAAGGCACAACAAAACGCAACACAGGGCAATGGACGAAAGAACGCGAAACATGGCATCTCCTCAATCAATTAGACCAATGTGAAAAATCGGCACACTGTTGATTACACAATCTTAACTTGCGATGAGATTATTTTTATCTATTGTATCGCCGCTGACAGTTAATTCAAATTGAATAGTCGCCCGCTTTGGGATCAATGACGAGGGAGAATTTCATGGGTTTGCAAAAAAGATTTCTTAAATCGAAGCCTGTAGGCAAGGTTACTTTTCGATTGCCAAGAGAAGCAGTCACTAACGCCACTGCCGTCAACCTGGTGGGTGAGTTCAATGGCTGGGATAAAAGTGCTTTGCCCATGACCCGCCTGAAAAATGGTGAATTCAAGGTCACCATTGATTTGCCCGTGGGGCGCGAGTACTGCTTCCGCTACCTGATCAGTCTTCCCGAAGGCCGTATTTGGGAAAATGACTGGGCGGCTGATAAATATGCGCCTTGCACCTTCACGGGTGTTGAAAACTCTGTTTTGGTGCTCTAATAGGGAAAACTACCTAAAGATTACCCTGAGGCTGACCGATGTTAAGGCTGAGTTCCGGAATAACCCGGGAGTCAGCTTTTTCATTTTGCCGAAAAGCCAAGCCTTAGGGGTAAGCCATGAGTTTGCGTAAAAGAATCCTCCTTCCCATTCTGCTGTCAGTTCTCGTTGCGGGAGTTGGCGCCTTCACTGGTGTTTCCCTGACTGTCAAAAAATTGGTGGACAAACAAGTGGCGGAAAAGCACGAATCTCTCCAAAAAAATATGGATGAGACCGTGAGCAACAAAATCCATGAATACGGATCTTTCCTGCAGGCTGCCGAAAACCAGGCCTTGAGTCAGGCCGCCGTCCTGAGTGAAGTTCCCGCTATCCAGGATGCCTACAAACACGCCCTGACCGGCAACATCAACGATGAAAAAGATTCTATTGGCCAGGAAGCCCGGCAACAATTGCGTAAGGCTGTGGCACCCTATGCCACAGGTTACAGCAACCGCACCGGTCACAAAGACTTCCGGGCCCACTTTCACCTCAAGAGCAACCGCAGCTTTGCCCGCATCTGGCGCAAAGGCTGGCAAACCAAACGCAACGGCCAGAAGGTCGATGTCAGTGATGATCTGAGTGGTTTCCGCCAGACCGTTATTCAGGTGAACAAGACCCACAAACCCGTCAGTGGTATTGAAATTGGCCGGGGTGGTTTTGTGGTGCGTGGCGTGCAGCCCATCGTCGACACAGGCGGGGTGCACCTTGGGTCTGTGGAATACATGACCGGATTTATGCCCATCGCCAAGCAATTGGTGGCCAACGAAAAACAAAATTTTGCCATCTATATGGATGCTGCAAAACTGTCCACCGCCAAAAAGCTTCAGGATCCCGCCAAGTATCCTGTGCTGGATGATCAGTTTGTCTTCTGCGCCGCCACGAACCAGGAGCTGGCCATGCAGGTGGCCGATTCAGATTTCCTGGCCGAAGGCATGAAAGGCAAAGCACTCAAAGTTCAGGACAACCTGCAAATGGCGGCCTTCCCCATCGAAGATTTTTCAGGAAATCCCGTGGGTGTGATGCTGATGACTTTGGATATTGCCGATGAACTGGCTGCCATGGGCACCATCGAGTCAGATGGGAAAAAAGCTCTTTATGGCTTGATGGTCGGAGTTGGCATTTCCACTCTGCTGGCCATGTTCCTTATTGGTGGCCTTATGTTCAGTATCGTCAAACGCATTAATGATACCCTTCAGGGTCTGATCCAGGATTTGTCCGCCGGAGCGGATCAGATCAGCCAGGCCAGCGAGCAGGTGGCAGGCTCCAGTGGTCAACTGGCCGAAAGCTCAGGCACAGCAGCAGCCAGTCTTGAGCAGACCAGTGCCTCCCTGGCAGAAATGTCATCCCAAACCAATGACAACAGTCAAACGGCCGACGATGCCAGCCAAATTGCCAGCAGCGCGCGCGACTCTTCAGAAACGGGCATGGAGGCCATGTCTCGTCTGAATGAAAGCATCGACAAAATCAAAACCTCTTCTGATCAGACGGCCAACATTCTCAAAACCATTGATGAAATTGCCTTCCAAACAAATTTGCTGGCTCTGAACGCAGCCGTGGAAGCTGCCCGCGCCGGTGATGCCGGTAAAGGATTTGCCGTGGTGGCCGAAGAGGTGCGTAACCTGGCACAACGCAGTGCTGAAGCTGCCCGCAGCACCGCCGTCCTCATCCAGGAAAGCCAGGAGAACGCCAACAACGGTGTGGTGGTCAACAATGAAGTGGCCGCCGTTCTCGAAAAAATCACCAAGGAAATTGGCGAAGCCACCGGCCTGATGGGCGAAGTCAACGCCGCCAGTACCAGTCAAAGTCGGGGCATCAGCGAGATCACTCTTGCGGTGGATTCCCTGGACAAAGTGACCCAGGGCAACGCCGCCAGCAGTGAAGAAATTGCTGCCGCCGGAGAAGAACTGTCCGCCCAGGCAGGCGAGCTGAACAATATGGTCACCGTCCTGGTGGAGTTGGTCACAGGGAAAAAGCAAGTGGTCAGCCAATATCACTCAGTGTCGGAAGTCCGGTCGCCCGCGCCCCAGGCACCGGCTCCGGCACCAACCTCCTGGGGAGGAACCCCCACAGGACAGAGTGTGGTCGTTCCTCTTGATTTAGAAGAGGAAGAGATCCTGCTCTAAACAACTCTCCAAAATTCA
>JAOZJV010000965.1 GCA_029935695.1 Candidatus Krumholzibacteriia bacterium
GGTGGCCCCTGGGGCCAAAACCCAGAGAGGAGCCGAGGAGTTGGTGACCGCTGGAGCACTGGATTTGCACCCGGGCATTGTTGGCAAAAATTTCTGCTGATCAGATGCTTTATCCTCAAAGCCCAGAGCCTTAAGAAGGAGCCCACCAAGAATCACAAGTTCATCACTGTGATGCAGCGTCCCCCGCTTCATGGGGGAAAGGCATTGATTCAGAAAAAGCCCGCGGCCATCGCTGTTATAACCAACCCGAAGGGACGCTCCCGAGTGCCACGCAGCCAGTCCGGCCCTGAACGACGGGGGTCCCAAAACCACGGCATGGGGCTTCAGGGAGCGAAAATCATTGCCTAAATTGACACCACCGAACAGTCCGCCATGGCGGCCGTTGCGCTCCACGGGCAGAATATTTTCCAGCCGTTCATCATCTTTAAAAAGGGGCGCCCAGGCAGGCCGCACCGCAAGGTCAAAAACCAGCCGGCGGCCATCAGGAAGGATACGGTTGTTATGGAGAAACTCAATCATAGCCGAAAACATGACAGCATCACCAAGCCAGTTGGGAGCCAGCAGCAAAACCCTGATTTCAGGTTCAGCCTGCTTGTTTTCAGTCATTGGGAGTTGGGTCGGCGGTATTTTCGGTTTCTATGGTGCCAATGACTTTTGCCACTTTTGAGGACCGGCCTTCAGTGACGGTTTCCACTGCTTCCATGAGAGTTTCCAAATCCACACGGCCCGCTTTGTCCAATTGCAGGACCCGCACCCTTTTGCGGTTTTTGGGGATCCAGGATTGATCATCCTTGGTCGAGAATAAGCCCACCGTAGGCAGACCCAGAGCCACCGCAAAATGGAAAAAATCGGTATTTCCGGCCACAAAAAGATCGCACTGCGATAAAAGCAAAATCATGTCCAGCAAACTTTCCCGGGGTAAGCCCAGGGGCACATCTGCCAATTTGGTTTCAAATTTGTGGATCAGATCAGCTTCGGAAGGTAGCCCCAGAGGAACCACCCGGCACACAAACTGGGTTGAGAGTTGGCGCACCAGAAAATGAATATCCTCCACGTTCATGCGGTAGCCGGATTTACT
>JAOZJV010000457.1 GCA_029935695.1 Candidatus Krumholzibacteriia bacterium
CCGGCCCGCACCCGCACCGGCTGCCCGGTAAAGATACTGACCAGGGCGTCAAAGAGGGAGGATGGCTTGATCGGCTTTGTCAGAAAAGCCTCAAAGAGGTCAATGTCCTGCTTGAGCTCGCTGCGGCCCAGAGAGGTGAGCATCACCAGGGGCAGCTTGGCGTTGGCATTTGGCAAGGCTTTGATGGCCCGGGCCAGGGTCACGCCGTCCAGATCGGGCATCTGAATGTCGAGGAACAGCACGTCAGGCTGGTGCAGGTCGATGGCTTGCAATGTATCGCGTCCGCCACTGCATTGGGCGACAACTTCGCAGCCAGCCAGGTCCTGCAGGCGCAGCATCAGGTTTTCACGGGCCAGGGGTTCGTCGTCCACAATGATGGTGCGAATGGGTTTCATGATTCCGCTTCGGTGTTGGAGTCGGTAGTCTCATCCTGATTACGCAAAGGCAGGGAAAGAGTTGCCACCGTGCCGCACTTAGGGCCGTTCGTCAGATGGAAATCGTGATCGTCGGGATAGAGTTGCTGCAGGCGGGCTCGGATGTTGCCCAGGCCGACACCTTCGGTAGGTAATTCCGTGGCCAGTCCGGGGCCATTATCCGAAACCTCTATCAACAACCTTCCGGCGTGCACTGTTGCATTGATGTTGATGATTCCCACACCATCGACTTTGCCGGCTCCGTGACGGACTGAATTCTCCACCAGTGGCTGCAACACCAGAGCGGGCAGAACAGCAGGTCGCGCTTCGGTGTCGATCTCGAGGTTGACCTGCAGGCGGTCGCCAAATCGTTCCCGCTGAATCTGCAAATATGCCTCCAGAAATTCCAACTCCACATCCAGAGCCACCTCCTGGCTGCCTCCGTTGTCCAGGGTCATGCGCAGGAAATCGCTCAGTGCCAGCAGCATGCGGTGGGCACCCTGGTTGTCGCCGCGCATGATCAATGTGCTGATGGCGTGCAGGGCGTTGAACAGGAAATGGGGTTGCAACTGCATGCGCAGGGCGTCCAGACGGGCGTCAGCCAGGGAGGCCTGCAGGTTGGCTTTTTCCACGGCCAACTTGGCGCTGGCCCGTTCTTTTTCCCGGTAGCTGCGATTGGCTTCCACCAGCAGGACTGCCGCCACCGCAATGGCGTAGATCATCAGTTCCAGCTCGACCACCCGGGTCAGTCGCTTGGCCACGCTTTGGACAAATTCGGGCCACTGGGAGAGTTTGCCCAGGAGCGCCAGATAGGCCAGCTGGGTGGCGCCGATGTGGATGTGGGCATAGACAAGGGCCGTCACGATATGGATCATCGTGATCCGGATCCGGTGCCCGGCGGGAAATGCCAGGCGCCTGGCGAACCAGGCCACCCCTGGCATCAGAAAGGCCGCGGTCCACCAGTAAGGCAGATAATTGTACACCAGCTTTCGCCAGGGCACAGGCTGGCCTCCGATTTCCTGAAAAACGTAATACTGGCCCATGTCGAACAATCCCACCAGGCCAGTGGCAGCCAGGGATATCAGCAATACGTTGAGCAGGTAACGTGATGTGGGGTGATCAGAGTCGGGGGCTGTGATCATTGGGGCTCCTGCGGTGTGGTGAAGGGCGGTCCTATCTTGTTGGCAAACTATTGAAACGGGTATTGGCCGAAAATGTTTCGTTCACTGAATCAAGGGGCCATTAAAAACACCTAAATTCTTTACTATTTAAGTGAAGAATTTGGGTTTCAACAGTTATTTACAGCCTGTTTGTGTTATAATTGAAAAGTTCGTTCCATTTCCTTTTCCCTCGGATTCTTGACGGAGAAAAATCATGCCACACACGCACCAAAAATTCCTCATCTCAAGGTCTCTCATCTGCCTGTGTGTCATGCTCGGATTTCTCTTTCCAACAATCGCAAAAGCTGACCCTCCGGCGGTCTACGACCTGCGCGATGTTGGCGGCCAAAACTACGTATCTCCTGTAAAAAACCAATCAGGCGGAACCTGCTGGACCTTCGGTGCCATGTCTGCCATGGAAGGCAACCTGCTGATGACCGGGGCCTGGTCCTCTGCCGGTGAGGCGGGTGTGCCCAACCTGGCCGAATACCACCTGGACTGGTGGAACGGTTTCAACCAGCACCATAATGACGACATTGATCCTCCTGCGGGCAGCGGCCTGGAAGTGCATCAGGGCGGAGATTACCGCGTGACTTCCGCCTACCTGACGCGGGGAGAGGGAGCCGTTCGTGAAATCGACGCTCCAACCTACAGTTCACCCTCAATTCGTGATCTGGAAGGCTATCACCGTTTCTACCCTCGGGATATCGAGTGGTACGTCATGGGACACAACTTTGAACGCATGGATCTGATCAAGGAAAAGATCATGAGCGAAGGGGTCATGGGAACTTGCATGGCCTATGATGCTTCCTTCATGTCCGGCATCAATCATTACCAGCCGCCGAGCAGTGGCATGCTGCCCAATCATGCCATCTCCATTGTGGGCTGGGACGACAATCACGCGACCCAGGCATCAGGCAACGGGGCCTGGTTGTGTAAAAACAGCTGGGGAACATCCTGGGGCGATGATGGCTATTTCTGGATCTCGTACTACGACAAATGGTCCTGCCAGGAACCCCAAATGGGCGCGGTTTCCCTGCAGGATGTGGAGCCTTTACGCTACGACAAAATCTATTACCACGACTACCACGGATGGCGCGATACCATGGACGACTGCGACCTGGCCTTCAACGCTTTCGTGGCCGAAAAAGCCGGCCTCATCGAAGCGGTCAGTTTTTTCACCGCGTCCGATAATGTGACCTACACCGTATCGGTTCATGATGAATTTACAGAGGGTCAGCTGTCCGCGCCTGTCTCCACCATGACCGGCACCATCGAGTACACTGGTTTTCACACCATCGATCTGGACACGCCGGTGGCCCTGTCCCTGGGAGATGATTTTTATATCAGCCTGGACATGTCCCTCGGCGGGCAACCGTACGACCGGACCAGCGATGTGCCGGTGTTGCTGGGCGCCAGTTACCGGACCATCGTTCCGTCCTCGGCTTCAGCCGGTGAAAGCTATTACTGGGACGGAGGCAGTTGGGTCGATCTGCAGGATTATGAGGACCCGAATTTCCCCGGCACTTCCAATTTTTGCATAAAGGCTCTGACTGTTGATCGCGGCCTGAAAGTGACTCCCAAAACGGGATTCCGCAGTGAAGGCCCCGTGGGAGGCCCTTTCAGTCCCACCTTCGGTTCTTTTGATTTTGAATACAGGGGAACCGGTTCAATCCAGTACGAGGTTACGCTCTCGTCCCAGGTCAGTTGGTTAACTCTGGATGGTGATCTCAGTGGTGATCTGGCCGGTGGAGAAACCGGTCAAATTGGTGCCACCGTGGACACTGAAAACGCAGCAAATCTTTCCAGCGGAGCCCATTATTGCGATGTCGTCTTCACAAACCTGACCGATCATGCCGGTGATACCACTCGCCGCATTGTGCTGATCGTGGGGGATATCGAACAACAGATGAGCTGGAATTTTGT